>CAZLME010000094.1:0-5744 GCA_964560595.1 uncultured Actinomycetota bacterium | reverse complement strand
ATATTCTAACCTGAGCCAAAAAGAGCTGCCTGTTTCAGAATCGCTAAAAGATACGGTTAACAGGATTCTACCATATTGGTACGAGACTATTTCTCCCCATATTAAATCTGGTAAAAAGGTACTATTGGTAGGCCATGGGAATAGTCTAAGGGCTCTGGTAAAGCACTTTGATAAAGTAAGTGGTAGTGAAATTGTAAAAGTAAATATCCCTCTGGGCATACCCCTGGTCTATGAGTTGAGTGAAAAGTTAAAACCCTTAAAAAAATATTATTTAGGGGAGGATAAAAAAATTAAAGAAGCTATAGAATTTATAGCAGATCAACACAAAAACAAAGAAGGAATCAATAATAATGTATGATGTAATAACAGTAGGTTCAGGTACTATTGATGTATTTATATATACTGACAGATCTGAGTCTATATCTATAAAAACAAAAGATAATGAAGAAGGTTATATTTCCTATCCAGTGGGATCGAAACTACTTATAAATAATCTTGACTTTTTTACTGGCGGAGGAGGAACCAATTCTGCAGTTGCGCTTTCCCGGTTAGGACTAAAGGTAGCACATATAGGTAAGGTCGGAAATGATGAAAACGGTTTAAGAATTCTAAATGAGTTAAAAGATGAAAAAGTGGATTTTTTAGGTTCTATAAGTAAAAATCCGGAAGAAAAAACCGGCTATTCAGTAATTTTAGATAGTCTGGAAAAAAGAAGGACTATATTAGTTTATAAAGGTGCAAATAATAGTTTAGATTTTTCAGAAATAAATCTGGAAAGATTAGAAACAAAATGGTTCTATTTTTCAAGCATGCTGGATAAGTCCTTTGAAACTTTAGAAAAGCTCTCAGATTTTGCTTACAGAAAAAAAATTAAAATATGTTTTAATCCCAGTAACTATCTTTGTGAGAAGGGAAAGAAATATATAGAGAATATATTAAAAAACACTCAAATTTTGGTCCTTAACAAAGAAGAAGCCTCTCTTTTGATAGGAAAGGGTGAGCCTTTAGAAGAAATTAGAAGTTTAAAAAAGCTAGAAACGGAAATAGCCATAATAACTGACGGCGAAAATCCAGTCCATGCCGCTGATAACAGCGGCTCTTATTTTAAGATTTACCCACAAAATATCAAAGTAGTTGAGGCTACTGGAGCCGGAGACAGTTTTTCTTCATCCTTTCTTGCTGGAATGATAAGAAATGGTGATATGGAATCATCACTCAAACTTGCCATTGCAAACTCACATTCTGTTTTGAAGTTTAAAGGCTCTAAAAGAAGACTTCTAAACTATGATGAAGCATTAAAAGAAATTAATAGAAGCGAAATAAGGATAGAAAAAGGGCTTATATCCTAACTTGAAAATGGACTGAAAATGTAGCAATTTAAATATATTACTATACTTAATATTTATATATAATATATATCCATTACTATACTGTAAACGAGAATTATTCTAACCATGCCTGCAAATGAAATGAAAGTTAGTAAAAATGAATTTAAATGTATTACCTGCGGAGCAATATTAAATAAGGGCATAATACTCTGCCCTTATTGTAAAACCAGTTATCCTTCAGATAAGAGAAAGGTACTGGAAGGTCCCCAAAGACAACCTCATGATATTGGTAAAACAAATGAAACAATAAAAGACACCGGAATCCCAAAACCCGAGAAGGCCAAAAGAGATAAAGAAGCAGAAACAGAGACCAAAGAACAAATTGATAAAAAGATTGTAACCCAGAAGGATATAAAAAAGACCCCGGTCAGGGTATCTGAAGATATTGTGCCTGAGAAAGAGAAAATCATAGAAAAACCAAAGAATAAATCTGTCTGGGCGAAAGTCACGGGGGAAGAAGAAAAAACTGGTGGGAAAAGTGCTCCTTCCGGTGGGCCGGAAAAAAAAGAAAAATGTGATAACAAAACTATAAAAGTAGAAGAAACCGGGCCTTATCAAGTTCAGGAAAATAAAAAAATAGAAAGAAATATAAAAAAAATAAGAAAATATAATCCCCGGAATCTGGATTTAAAACTAAATACGGAAAATATAAAGGGTTTCATCAGAGAACATTTAGAAAAGCTTGGAAAAGACGGAGTAGTTGTAGGGCTTAGCGGTGGTGTTGACTCAGCGGTTGTTTTGAAGTTATGTTCTGAAGCGATTGGAAGTGAAAATGTTTTAGCTATAATACTTCCTGAAAGGGATTCGGACTCGAGTAATATAAAGGATGCTATAAGGCTTGCAAGAGAACTCAAAATAAGATACATAAATAAAAAAATTACACTTATTTTATCCCTGGCCGGAATTTACAGAATGTATCCTCCCTCATTTTTATTTAAAAAAAGTTTTGTCGGAAAATATATAACAAAAAAACAAGAATCTATTTCCAGAGACTTAGGTAAAGACGTGTATTTAGCTAATCTAACCGGGAGTTCAAATAAGGAGCTTTGCATGGGGATGGCTTATTACAGAATAAAGGCCAGGATAAGAAGCGTAATGCTTTTTTATTATGCGGAATTGAGCAATTATCTGCTTGCAGGGTGCGTAAATAAGAGCGAATGGTTGACAGGCTTTTTTGTAAAATACGGTGATAGCATAGCGGATATTATGCCTTTGATCTCATTTTATAAAACACAGGTATTTGCAATGGCGGATTATCTGAAATTGCCGGATTATATTACAGATAAAGCTCCCAGCCCTGATCTTTTACCAGGAATTATGGATGAGAATATGATAGGAATTTCCTACAAGAAACTTGATGCTATATTATATGGCCTGGAGAAAAAATACTCTTTTAATAAAATTACTAAAATTTCCGGCGCAGCTCCTCCTGAAATAAAAAGAGTTCTTGAAATTATGGATAAATCTGGGTATTTAAGAAAGTGGCCGATTACTTTTTAGTTAAGTCCTGAAAGTTTTATTTAACTTGATTTTTATTTTTAAAAATTACTTTTTTTAATTGCTTATTATATATATTTTTAATAAAATATTTTGAAGTGTTCTGAGGCTGTAGAACCTTTTTAAAGCATATGTAATTTAAGTATATGTAATGTACATAAAAATATAAATTTATTTATTTTTTAAAAGAGGAGGTATTTTGTGTCGGAACAAATGTTGATAAGAATCATCCCTTTTATTGGCTCGGGTTTATCGCTGATTGTGGCCATGATCTTTTCTGCGCTTATCAGAAAGAAGAGCAGGGGATCAAAGAGAATGGAAGAAATTTCTAAAACTATTTTTACGGGAAGCAGGGCATATCTCAATCAACAGACGAAAATAATGCTTATTTTTATGGTTGTCCTGGTTGCCCTTTTAGGCATTATGGTTATGTTTAAATATCTATCCATCGCTTCAATTCCGGCTTTCATAAGTGGTATGGGATTTAGCATTATAATTGGTTATGTAGGAATGTGGATATCTACTACATCAAATGCAAGGGTAACCAATGCAGCAAAAGAAAAAGGCCTGGGAGAAGCAATGAATGTGGCGCTAACGGCGGCTTCCTCATCAGGGCTGATTCTTGCAGCCGGAGTATTATTTTATACGGCTTTCTGGTTCAATATTCTTTTTTGGTGGTATGGAAGGTATTATGTTGACATTGCGGATAACCTTTTTAAAGTTGTAAGTATATCGGTTACCTTTACAATAGGCGCCAGCTTTGCAGCATTTTTTATGAGAACTGGGGGCGGAATATTTACTAAAGCTGCAGACATGGGAGCAGATTATGTTGGCAAGGTTGAATCAGGCTTAAAGGAAGATGATTACAGAAATCCCGCTACTATAGCAGATAATGTGGGTGATAATGTCGGGGATGTCGGAGGAATGATGGCGGATAGTCTGGAATCATGGCTCGGCGCAATAGTTGCTGCCCAGTTTCTGGGGTTCCTTGCATTTAAAAATTTAGCTCCGATGGTAAACAGTGTACTTCTACCCATGCTTATCGCAACAGCGGGAGTAGTTGCCTCTATTATCGCTATCTTTATTATTAAACTTATTATAAGAAAGTATAAAGAAAATGCTACCGTAAGTCTTCTTACCGGTACGACACTGTCCGGGCTTCTAATCACTGTGGCAGGGATTATAATAATTTCCTACTTCATAATAAGAAATACTATAGGCGCAGAATATAATTTCCTGTTTTATGCTTCAACTGGTGGAATAGTTGCCGGATTTCTAATCGGACTGTTTACACTTCTTTATACCGATTCAAGGTACAGACCCACAAGAAGTATAATGGAGAGTGCAAAAAGCGGTCCCGCAACTTATGTTGTGAGCGGTCTTGCCTATGGTATGGAATCTACCATACTTCCTGCATTAACGGTAATAGGAACTATGATTTTTAGCTTTTATATCTCTCAGGGGCTGTCTGATTTTAAAATGGGACTTTACGGTGTAGCTATGTCGGCCGTGGGTATGCTGGCAACCGCACCATTTGTTGTGACGATTGATGTATACGGACCGATATCAGATAATGCAGGAGGTATAGCAGAAATGGCACAACTCCCACCCGAGGTAAGAAAAACTACCGATAAACTTGATTCTGTTGGAAATACTACAGCAGCAATTGGTAAGGGGATTTTAATAGGCAGTGCGGCAGTAACTGCTCTTGCACTGGGGCAGGCTTATTTTTCACAGGTAGAACTACTGAAACCGGGAATGATTTTAGATTTCATAAAGGACCCGAGAATACTGGCAGGATTGTTTATAGGAGTTATCATGCCGTTCTTTTTTTCATCTCTATTGCTTGAAGCGGTAGGTAGAGCAGCAAATAAAGTGGTTCAGGTAGCAAGGAAACAGATAAAGGGAATACTATCCGGAACAGAAAAGGGAGATCCCAAGGAATTTATTACTATAGTTACGAGATCTGCCCAGAGAGGAATCCTGATACCTGGAATAGCAATTTTTGTGGTTCCGACTCTCGTGGGTATATTTTTAGGTCCGGGCGGAGTAATAGCATTGATTATTGGGACACTTCTATCGGGATTTGCTCAGGCAATTTTTATGGCCAATTCAGGTGGGGCCATGGATAACGCAAAGAAGAAAATTGAAGAGGAAGGTAGAAGCGGTACTGATGAGCACTCAGCCTCAGTAGTCGGAGATACCGTAGGTGATCCGTTAAAGGATACGGTGGGGCCGTCTATGAATATATTGATAAAGTTGATAAGTGTTGTAGCTATTCAGACTGCAGTGTTAATTATTGACCTGTCAGGAAGGTTATTCCACTTTTAATATAGTTTTTTTAAAATAAATTAAAAATGCACACATGTAATAAGTTGCATGTGTGCATTTTTATTGACAGGTGCAGGCAAGAAAAGTAAATAATCTGGTAATTTGAAAATTTCTATTTTTATGGTATTTTATTATAATGAATAATTATATAAAAAAAATAATAAATACATTACTTAATAGTTTTAAGGAAGGAACAATAAATAAAGAAGAAGTAATATCTAAAATTAAAGAAATATATTTTGAGGATATCGGCTTTGCTAAAATAGACCATCACCGTGAATTAAGAAGAGGTTTTCCTGAAGTAATATACGGAGCGGGGAAAACTCCCGGGCAGATTTTAGGTATTGCAAAGAAAATATTGAATTATTCAAATATACTGTTAATAACAAGAACCACGGCTGAAGCATATAATTTATTAAAAAAAGAGATTAAAAATATTAAGTTTAATTTAGAATCAAATATTATATATACAATACCGGATGTTCCCGATAGTAAATTGAGTAAAGGGATAACTGTGATATGTGCGGG
>CAZLME010000093.1:0-5803 GCA_964560595.1 uncultured Actinomycetota bacterium | reverse complement strand
AACACTGGCGGTACTATGAGACTTGGAAGTTACAAATGCATATTGAAGGCAGGTTCAAATTCTTACAGAGCATACAAAAAGAGAATTATTCATGAAAGACACAGGCACAGGTTTGAGTTAAATAATGATTATATAGAAAATCTTGAAAAAGCCGGGCTTATAGTAACAGGTATCAATCCGGATAAAAATTTAGCAGAAATAGTTGAAATAAAAGATCATCCATGGTTTGTTGCCGTTCAATTCCATCCTGAATTCAAATCAAGGCCGGACAGGCCTCATCCTTTATTTAGAGATTTTATAGGAGCCTCAATAAAATACTCAAATAAAATAAAAAAGGTAAAATGATTATTAAAAGCCGCAGAGTCAGAAAATTGTTTATTTTAATAAATTCACTTTTACTTGTTATAATTATTTTATTTACTCCTATTGCATTTTATTCTTTTAATCTGAATTACTATGAAATCTTACAGGAGCGGAATGGGGTATTTTTAGTTCTAAATAAGGATGATGTCTTAAATATTTCCGGAAAGATCATTGATTTTTTTAAATACAGGACAGACTTGGATTTCAATGATCCGGCTCTTCAGGCAAGATATGCAGATGAAAGTTTAAGTGCAGTATTCTGGTTTCGGCATGACGAAATCAGCCATCTCTATGATGTAAGAATCCTGTTAACAAAAGTACTTATTATATATTTTATAAGTGTATCCCTTTTTTTTATTATTATACTGTTGCTGGCAGAAAGAAATATCAAAAATTTTATCAAAAATCTCAGCATGATTTTTATAATAACACCCGCATCAATTATAGTTTTTATCATAGTCCTTTATTTTCTGGGCAGGAATTTTCCTGTTTTATTTGAAAATTTCCATAGAGTATTTTTCCCTCAGGGTAATTACACTTTTGCAGGAGATTCTCTTATAATCTCTATTTTCCCATTTGGATTTTTTTATGATTTCTTTATTAGACTTGTGATTGGTTCTGCTGTAATATCAGTTATATTTTTATTTATTGGTCTTATTTTTACCGGTATTTCTAAATTGTTAAAAAGAAGTGAAAAAAAAGAAGAAATAATTATTTAAAAAATCCCTGATAGCTATAATAAATATAATACATAATAGAGATAATATGGATAAGAAAACAAATATCCTTAAAAATAAAAATAAATTAAAATAATTAAATTTTATGATTAACAAAGAAAGACTTTTAAAAACTTTTATAAAATTATTAAAAATAAAAAGCCCTTCAAAAAATGAAATGGAAATTGTTGATTATGTATGCCGTGAATTAGAGGGCCTAAAATTGGAAGTCCATGTTGATAATTGCGGCAAAAAATTTGGCAGCAATGCAGGGAATATAATTGCACTATACAGAGCAGATAATCCCTCCGGAGGTAAACCAATTTTTCTGGCAGCGCATCTTGATACCGTAAGTGTAAACGGTGATATCATTCCAATAATAAAAAATGGAATAGTATCCAATAAAAATAAAGACTGCATACTGGGCAGCGACGATAAAATTGCCGTGGCAGCAATTATAGAAGCAATAAAAATAATAAAAGAAAAGAAACTGGCCACAGGAGATATTTATATTGTATTGACCATATCAGAAGAAATCGGCCTGCTTGGATCAAAGTATATAAATATTAACTCAATTAAAGCAGAATATGGATATGCCTTTGACGGTGACGGTGATATAGGAACAATAATAAATAAGGCCCCCTATCAGAATTCAATATATGCCCATTTCAGGGGAAAATCTGCTCATGCGGGAATTGAACCTGAAAAAGGAATTAATTCCATCCAGGCTGCTTCTATAGCCATATGCGGCATGAAACTGGGAAGGATCGATAAAGAGACTACCTGCAACGTTGGAAGGATAGAAGGTGGGACAGCAAGAAATATTATTCCGGAGAATACAAAATTGGAAATCGAAGCCAGGAGCCTGGAATTATCAAAGCTTGATAATATTACTGCCGATATGGTTGCAAGTTTAAAGAAAGGCGCCAAAAAAATCAATGCAGGCTTGGATTATAAGATCATAAGGGAATATGATGGATTTGAGATATCTGAAGATGAGGTACCTGTTCGATCTGCAAGATACGCATTGAAAAGGTTAAATTTGAAATCTAAGGTAATATCTACGGGCGGAGGCAGTGATATTAATATATTTAACTCAAAAGGAAAGGTATCGATTAATTTAAGCAGTGGAATGGAAAATATACATACAAGTAATGAATTTGTTAAAGTTGACCAGTTAATCAAATTGGCAAATTTAATTATTGAATTATGTATGTTTATAATTAAATAGAAAAAAGAATATGGATTTTAAAATCAGTAAAAAATTAAATGAAATAAAAATAAGTTCAAAGGAAATTTTTAAAGGTGAAATAATAAAACTTTACCTTGATAAAGTAAAACTTCCCAGCGGTAAAATTGCCACAAGGGAAAAAGTTTCTCATCCCGGGGCTGTGAGTATAGTTCCTATCAATAAAAAAGGAGATATATTTGTTGTAAAGCAATTCAGGTATCCAATAAAAAAAGTTTTATTTGAAATACCGGCAGGCAAGTTAGATAAAAATGAAATTCCTCATGATTGTGCCAGAAGGGAATTAAAAGAAGAAATCGGCGCAGTCGGTGGAAAACTTATACATTTAATATCCTTCTACTCATCACCGGGCTTCTGCAATGAAATAATGCATTTGTATCTTGCCATGGATTTTATTAAAAAAGAAAATAGTCTGGAAGAAGATGAATTCTTACAGATAGTCGAATTAAAAATGGAAGATGCTTTATCTTATATAAAGAGCGGTAAAATAAAAGATGCAAAAACAATCATAGGGATATTGCTGGCTTATGATTATTTAGTAAGAAACAGCAGGATCTATGGAAAAAACAAATAGTAAAAATTTTAATGATTATGTCTTAAAGTATAAGGACTATCTAAAATTTGAAAAATTAATGCTTCCAAATACCCTCGAATCTTACCAGAGAGACCTTAAAAAATTCATATTATTTTTAGATAATAATAAAATTGAAAATTATTGCGAACTTTCAAAAGAAGAGGTCCTGGATTTTTTGCAGAGCTTATATAAAAGCCAGTCGGAATCGTCTATTTCAAGGATATTATCAACGCTAAGAAGTTTTTATAAGTTTTTAATGATAGAAGGTGCCTGTAAAAAAAATTTCTGGGCTCAGATAAATAATCCTTTAAAATTAAGAAAAATACCAGAAATTTTAAAAATTGAAGAGGTTGAGAAATTTCTTGAGAGCATTCCAGTTTCCAGTAGATTGGAGATAAGAGATAGAGCAATGTTTGAAATATTATATTCCTGCGGTCTTAGAGTAAGCGAAATCGTAAATTTAAAAATGCAGAATATTGATTTTGAAGAAGAATTGTTAAGATTTAAGGGTAAGGGTAATAAGGAAAGAATAGTACCCATAGGCAAGAAAAGCATTAAATTTTTAGAAAAGTATTTAAAACACAGCAGAAGCGAAATTAAAAAAGAATACAGAACGGATTATGTTTTTATAAACAGGAGCGGTAAAAAAATGACACGCCAGGGTTTCTGGAAAATATTAAAAAAATATGCCAGAAGAATAAATTTAAAAAAAAATCTATATCCTCATATTTTCAGGCACAGTTTTGCAACACACATGCTGCAGAGAGGCGCAGATCTAAGAATAGTTCAGGAATTGCTGGGGCACAGTGATATTTCTACAACAGAAATATATACTACTCTTGATAAAGAATATATAAAGGAAATATATTTTAAATATCATCCGAGGGAAAAATATAATGCCTGACTGTATATAAATTTAGAAGGTTAATTGATAAATTATATTTTAACAGGATACAGCTAAAGGATTTGTTCTGGCACAGAAACAATAAGATTATTTGCAAATTTAATATATTTTGGTATGGTATAAAGTCATAAAATTAGAGAAAGGATCATATGGCAGGTCTCGGGCAGCAAGTAATAGATTTCTTAAGGCAATTAGTCACATGGGCTCCCGGTTTAGTTATGGGTGTCATTCTGCATGAGTATGCCCACGGATATATAGCTTACAGAAACGGCGACCCCACAGCTAAAAACATGGGACGGCTCACCCTGAACCCTGTAGCCCATATAGATTTATTCGGAAGCATTATACTGCCCGTGCTTTTGATATTATTTAATTCAGGTATAATATTCGGCTATGCCAAACCTGTTCCCATAAATCCCAACTATTTCAGGAATTACCGCAGGGGACTGCGCTACACTTCACTGGCCGGTCCTGTTGCAAACTTGATTTTTGCTTTTGTCGTTGGTCTTGTCTATGGACTTTTTTTCTATTTTTTTTATAGATTAACAAATGAATCGTTAAATACAGTTACGCTCGGCTATAGATCTTTTGAGCTTGTAAGTTCAATTTTTCAAAATGCCATATACATAAATGTCTTCCTGGCAATTTTTAATTTCATACCAATACCACCGCTTGACGGTTCAAAGATAGTTGCATCTTTTTTACCTGGCGAAGCAATGCATAAATATTTAAGTTTTGGAAGATTTGGCTTTATTTTAATTTTCACATTGATATACCTTGGTGGAAGTTTTTTCTGGACTGCAATATCACCTGTATTTAATTTTATTTATAACGCATGTATCTGGTGGCAATATTTAATTTTATAAGCCGATAGGAGGCAGGAGTACGTATATGAAAAAGAAAATGCTTACCGGATTCAGGCCGACCGGTAAATTGCATCTGGGCCATTTGCATGGGAACATCGGTAATATGATTAAATATCAGAAAGATTATGAGAATTTTTTCTTCCTGGTTGACTGGCACGCTTTATCAACTGAATACCAGAACCCAAAAAATATAAAGTCTGATTTAATTGAATGCGCGATAGACCTGGTAGCTCTGGGAATCGATCCGGACCAGACTCATCTATACAGGCAGTCAGATATACCGCAGATATCGGAACTTACTCTTTGTCTTTCTATGATTACTCCTTTATCCTGGCTTGAGCGATGTCCTACCTATAAAGAGCAAATAAGTGAGCTTAATTCTAAAGACTTATCAACACTTGGTTTCTTATCTTATCCTGTTCTTATGGCTGCTGATATTCTTATAGTTAATTCTGATATTATTCCCGTCGGAGAAGACCAGCTGCCTCATCTTGAAATTACAAGAGAAATTGCGCGAAGATTTAATTATCTCTATGGAAAATATTTTACTGAACCAAAAGAAATGCTTTCAAAGGCTGCCAGAGTTCCTGGAACAGATGGAAGAAAAATGTCCAAAAGCTACGGTAATGCAATATTTTTATCAGATGATTTTAAAGATATTAGAAGTAAAATCAATATGATGATAACTGATCCAAAAAGAGTGCATCTTAAAGATCCGGGGCATCCTGAAGTCTGCAATGTATTCAGTTTTTATAAAATGTATATGAGCAGCGAATTAGAGGAAATAAAAAAAAGATGTAAAAGAGGGGAAATAGGCTGCACAGACTGTAAGAAGGAAATTTCGGAAATAATATATAAATCCCTTGAAAAATTCCGTGAAAAAATTTCTAATCTCTGATTCTGTAAAGATTGTAAGGCAAAAACAACGGCTATTTTGAAAGGATTATGCTAATGAGAGTTATCATTCAACCGGACTACCAGGGTGTAAGCAAATGGGCCGCCGCCTATGTGGCCGCCTCCACCAACAAATTTAAGCCAACCGCCAAAAAGCCCTTCGTACTGGGCCTTCCCACCGGCTCATCGCCGCTGGGTATGTACAAAGAGCTTATCCGTCTCAATAAAAGAAAAAGC
>CAZLME010000092.1:0-5856 GCA_964560595.1 uncultured Actinomycetota bacterium | reverse complement strand
CTTCTCTACTCATCGAAAGAATTACCGGAAGTATTTGTGCGGCCTGGCTTACTGATATATTGGTCTGGATATACTGTCCCATTATATTTAAAAAATTAGCTAAATTTCCAGAATTTACCATGGATCTTTTCTGCAGAAGTAAATCTGCCATAAGCATTGCAGCTTGCCTTTCCCTGGAATAAGCCCCTCCGCCGTAAAGAGATCTTCCATGCCTTGCCCTTGATAAAGCAAGTGCCTGTGTACCATTTATCTGGTGTGTTCCCGGAGTTAAATAGCATCCCGAAAATGAATCTACTATGTTTTCTTCGACAGTAGTATTCACCCCGCCAAAATAATCAATAAGCGGGACAAATCCATCAAAATCGGTTATCAGATAAAAATCAATCTTTGCTCCCGTAAATTGCTCAAATTTACTTACGGCAAAATCATTGCCTCCTGTAGCATGATAACCGTTAATTTTACGTCCCCCATACCAGGTATCACGCGGTATGGTAACAAAATAAGCTTTGCGGGTGTCAAGATTTAAGTGTACAAATATATTAATATCGGTTCTGCCGCTTATTCTACCTCCGGGTCTATCAGAGGCGCTGTCATCTCCCCATATCATAAAATTAACTTTTCTTCCTTCATTAAAACCTGCTGCAACCCCTGAATTATAACCTAAACTGGTTGAGGTTGAAGAAGTCTGTGCCTGTGTTGACGCCCCGGCATAAGGTACAATCCCATAATTATTGCAGAGTTCAGCAAACTCCTGTGATTTAAGGAATCCATCGAGGACTGCTTTTCTGCTCACCCCTCCATTCAGCTTTCCCAGCCATGTATTATAACCATCTGTATCAGGTTCACGGTTAAAAAATGCCCTGTATAGTATTTTGACAAATTCTTCATTCGAATCATTCCGGCTCGAAAACTCTTCACTAAAAACAAAACCCTCTGCAACATCTGCTCCCGTTTTAGAGCCATTTAAAAGACGCCCGACCCACTCATTTAGCCCTTCGGTATCAGGCTGTCTTCCCAGACACTGGACATAGAAACGGGAGACAAAACTCTGTACCTGTTCTGCAGAACCACCATCAAGAGCTTTGGGAAAAAGAGTTATAACAAAAATTCCTACCAGAACCATAACCATGATACACCTGAAACTGGAAAGTATTTTTTTTGCCATTGCCTACTCCTTATAAAGATAATTTACATTAATTCCGTACCAAGCTTTAAATAAAATGTCTTACCATTATACAATTATTTTTAAAAGGTTTGAAACATTAAATAAATTTTTTTAAAAGAACCTCTTCTACCTTATTCATCCCCAATCTGGTTAAGGCAAAGTCATATTTAACAGGATCATTTTTATCAAATTCTTTTAAAGCGCCGGTTATTTCTACTGCGGTTTTAATATCCGCCTGTTTCCTCTTTGTAAACCCAAGTTTCACCGAAATCCTGTATATATGAGTATCCAGCGGGATAATTAGCCTGGATTCCGGAATATCAACCCAGCCTCCCGGGTCCACATTATCCCTGCGCACCATCCAGCGCAGGTAAAGGTTTAATCGTTTAAATGCACTTCCGCCCAGCGGAGAAGGCATAAGGCTATTGCATTTAATTTCTGCAAAAGCATTGAGTTTTTTAGCAAAATTCAATGCAGCAGGAAGAATCGTTTCTTCGCTATTTTTTTCCGTAGTTTTCCCCGTGATTTCATCTTTAGTCTTTAAATCCTCCAAAAAACAGCTGTTTAAAGAACCATATTTTTGAATAGCATTTTTTATACCTGTAAGGAGGCAGCATAATTCACTGCCGGTAGTAAACCTGTGTTTAAAATCTTTGAATTGATTATAAAGTGAACCGGGAGATGATTCCTTTATAAAAATATAGGGACCCGGTGTCATCTTTCCCAGCACAAGTGACACGCTCTTAAGTATTTGAGCCACCCTTCCATACGCCAGTGAGGAGGCAACCAGACCTGCAATTTCACGGTCCTTTATATTGTCATAATTATATAAAAATTCTAAAGGATCGGGGTGAATAAAATTTCTATTATTATACTCCAGATATAATTTATCCAGCTCCTCTTTAAGTCCCATCTGTTTAGTATCGGATTAATCTCTTTCTTTTTTTTTATTTTTTTTAAAGTTTCTTCTTGCTCAATGACTGCCCCGGTTTTACTTAATTATTTGCGGTAGAAATTTCTCTGTGCCTGCTGCTTATTTTTTCGGCCAGTTCATCAAGCGCCTTAAAATCAGGTTCTTTGGGATATCCTTTTATAATCACCGGCTCCAAAACCTCTGCTTTTAAAGTGGATAAAATACCTGAAAGTATCTCAACAGTTTTTCCGCCCCATCCATACGAGCCTATAATTGAAATGAACTTTAATTTGGGCCTCAATGCTTTAACAAGATAAGCCGCGTAAACTATATTCGGATGAGGACCTGCAAGTACCGTCGGAGTTGCAATCACCGCCGTAGCAGCGTCAACCAGAGCCATCGCAAGCTCACCTATATCAGATTCGGTAAGATGAAAAACCTTAACCGTGATTCCTTTCCCGGAAAGGGCCTCCTTAAAATATTCGACCATTTTCCCGGTACTGCCGTGCATGGATACATAGGGTATTATAACTTCATTTTTAACGTTATCAGATGACCAGTCTTTATAGGCATTCACGATAAAATCAATGTTATTGTAAATCGGCCCATGGCTTGGAGCAATAATCTCTATATCAAGGTCTTGGATTTTTTCAAGATTTTTTATTATATTGCTTCTGAAAGGCATCATAATTTCTGCATAATAACGTTTTGCCGCGTTATATATTTTCTTCTCGTCTATTACAAACAGTTCATTGGTTGCGTAATGGGAACCAAAAAAATCACAGCTGAAAATTACCTTATCTTCCTTAAGGTATGTAGACATTGTTTCGGGCCAGTGTACCCAGGGAGTAAAAATAAACTGTAACGTCCTGTCCCCCAGGGAAATTATATCCCCATCCCCGACAATTAAAAATTTTTCTTCCGGTATTAAAAGTAAGTCAATAAGTATCGATTTACACTTCTCATTGGTGATTATTTTAGCTTCGGGATAAGCTTTAATCAGCTCAGGCAGAGAACCTGAATGATCCTGTTCTGCGTGATGCGATATAATATAATCTATGCCACTTAAATCCAGACTTTTAAGATTATTTGCCAGAATATCATACATTGAAGGGTCCACGCTATCAAGTAGGGCGGTTTTTTCAGAACCTTTGATTAAATAAGAATTGTATGAAGTTCCATCAGGAAGAGGTATCAGTTCATCAAACAATCTCCTGTCCCAGTCTACGGCTCCCACATAATAAATATTTTCCTTAATTTTTTGTATACTCATTTAAACCAATCCTTTTCTTTCATTATTACATATAAATATGGCCCAACCCTTCATAATAAGTAAGGGCAGCACATATATTAATTGTATGTATTTTTGTTTTAAAATGATTAGTTTTAACTCTTCCACAACCCGTGAATATTACAGTATTCTCTTGCAGTTACATTATCGCCTTTTATGCAAAATTCAGCTTCGGGTTCATCTCCCGGATTTAAAAATTTTCTATAAGCTATTCCATCCACGATTACTTCAATCCACTCAATATAATGTTCATCTATCATTGGATGGGCAACACTACCAACCTTAACTTTAAATCCATTTTCAGTTTTTTCAATAACAGGCACATGTTTTTCCAGAGCAGCATCAATTGTGTTTTCTTTATATAACTTCATGGGTTCACCGCAGCAAACCAGCTCTCCTTTACCGTTATGAAGAACCTCGACAATATTACCGCAAATCTCACATTTATATATTTGCAGTCTTTCTGTCATTTTAACCTCCTTTATAATTAAAATTCCGACTATTATATTAATTCCATTACCGTAAATTTATCTTATTATTTTATTATATTCTCTTATGCAGTTAGTGTAAATTTAAAAAGCGTACGCAGTTATTGAATCCAACAGGTTTTTAAGAGCCTTAAAGCGATCTTACTTACCTTTCGATTACCGATGTCATGCCCTGTATCTTTATTAGCCTGTAGAAATTATTTTACGTTCAGGCTTTACTTTCGTTATACTTTCTACGGTTTATAGAGTTTAGAGCTTTCTTCACTAAAAAAGAAACAAGGAATAATAACACTAAAAGAATGATTATAGCTGCCCCTGAAGCAATATTTAGAAGATATGAAATAAGCAAACCGGCCACAGTCGAAATAATCCCCACAATAATTGAACCAAACATTAATTTTTTTATATTGTAAGTGAACTGCCTGCATATCGACGATGGGATCGTAAGCAGTGCAATAACAAGAATAATGCCAACGACTCTGATAAGGATAACAACACTTAAAGCCACCATGCAGAGAATTACCATATATAAAATCCTTGTTGGAATACCTACTACTGTTGAAAATTCCTCATCAAAGGATATTGAAAAAAATTCTTTAAAAAATAGAGCAACAATCAAGATTATTGTCAAATCCAGTATAACCATAATATATAAATCAGACACAGGAATTGTCAGGATATTCCCAAAAAGGTAACTAAAAAGGTCCGGTGCGTAACCCGGAGTAAGGTTAATAAAAATAATACCCAGCGCCATCCCGGCTGCCCAGATTATTCCGATAGCCGTATCCTCGCTTAATTTACTTCTTTTACTCATAAATCCAATAGCAAGTGCAGAAAGCAGGCTGAAAGGAACAGCAGTAATAATGGGATTTACTCCCAGAAGATAACCCAGCCCTATACCTCCGAAGGCCGCATGAGAAATACCCCCACTTAAAAATACAATTTTTTTTATCACTACATATGTTCCGACAATGCCACAGGCTATATTAACCAGAACAGCGGCTATTAAAGCGTTCCTCATGAATTCATAGTGTAATATTTCCATTACTTCTTATGCCTCCCCAGTACTCTATGCGGTATCCCATGAGCCAGTATTTCAACCGGACAGTTATATGCCTCTTCGAGCTTGCCAAGGCTGCCCTCTCTGGGCCCGTGATAGTAAAGTTTACGGTTAAGGCATAAAACCATATCAATATATACTGATATGGCTCCAATATCGTGAGTTACAAAGATTATCGCCATTTTCTTGTTTAATTCCCGGAACAGTTCATAAATTGACTTCTGGCTTACAGGATCTACGCTGCTCATCGGTTCGTCAAGCAAAAGCAATTCCGGCTCTCTTACAATGGCCCGCGCTATAAACACCCTCTGCAGCTGACCGCCTGAAAGCATACTTATATGACGGTTTTTATATTCAAGCATCCCCACCGTTGAAAGAGCATCCAGCACAGCTTTTTCATCGCTCTCTTTATATTTTTTTAACAGGCCATGATACCTTCCCATAATAACCATATCAAATACATTGACGGGAAAATTCAAATCAAAAAAGAGACTCTGCGGCAGGTAACCGATCAATCTTCTACCTTCTTCGGGTTCACTGCCAAAAACCCTTACAGTCCCTCCTTCCGGCTTCAGTAGTCCCATAATAATTTTAAGAACAGTTGTTTTCCCTCCGCCGTTAGGACCGATCAGTGCAATAAAATCATTATGCCTGACTGAAAAGCTTACATCTTCCAGTATCACTGTATCTCTGTAAGAAAAAAATACATTTTTAAAATCTACAATAGTTTTATCTTCCATTTTAATAAATAAATAAAATAACTAATTTTTCCATGGCTTTTTTACTCCATAGCTTCTGAAAAAGCCTTTGCAGTTTTTCTCATATTTTCTATATAATCCTTTTCCAGCGGACTTAGAAGAACAACAGAACCTCCTATCTCTCTAGCCAGGACTTCTGCACTTTTAATACTGAATTCAGGAGAAGCAAAAATTATTTTTA
>CAZLME010000091.1:0-5879 GCA_964560595.1 uncultured Actinomycetota bacterium | reverse complement strand
AGGTTGATTAAAATGAGAAGATGGGGTTTTAGAAGAAGACCAATAAGTCCTATAAGAGAACCGCTGGTAGATGGTAGATTTTTTAATATGGCTGATACTGTACCGGGTAAAAAATACAGGATAATAGGGATTTATGGAGGATGCAGGCTTAACTCAAGACTGTGCTCCATGGGTTTTATTCCCGGTGAAACTTTTTATGTTTCCGGAGCTTCCAGGGGAGGGCCGTTATGCATTATTATCAAAGGCACTAAATTCGCAATTGGAAGAGGAATGGCCGAAAGAATTCAGGTCAAGGAGACATAGTGGGGGAAAAAGAATTAACCATTGCTCTTTCAGGTAATCCCAATTCTGGCAAAACTACAATCTTTAATAATTTAACCGGTATGAGGCAGCATGTAGGAAACTACCCCGGGGTTACTGTCGAAAAAAAGACTGGTATAGTTGAATATAAAGGATACCGCATAAATGTTGTTGATCTTCCCGGAACATACAGCCTTACTGCTTATTCCCAGGAAGAAATTATAACTAGAAATTTTATTGTCAATGAGAAACCCGATGTAGTCATTGACGTTATTGACTCGTCAAATCTGGAACGCAACCTCTATCTTGCAGTCCAGCTTATGGAGCTGGATACACCCCTTGTTTTAGCATTTAACATGGCTGATGTGGCAAAAAAAATTGGGAAAGTAGCTGATATTAACCTGCTTTCCGGACTTTTCGGCGTACCCATTGTAGAAACTACAGGTTCAAAAGGGCTGGGCAGCAGTGAACTTTTAGAAGCAGTAATAAGAACCGTAAACAGCGAAAGAACAAAAAAAGTTGAAATAAAATATGGTGAAGAAATAGAAAATGAAATTTTGAGGATTACATCAGTTTTAGAAGAGCAAAAAATTCCTACTTTTAACTTTGGAGCGAGATGGATTGCAGTGAAACTCCTTGAACAGGACACAGAGGTAATAGATAACATAAAAAAAGGAGCCGGTAAAGGATATCTAAAGGTCGAAAAAACAGTTAACAGTTCAATTAATCACATAACCGGTATATTACGGGGAGCCCCTGAAGTAATAATAGCAGATGCGCGATATGGATTTATTAAAGGGGCACTTCTGGAAGCCTATAAGGAAGTTAATCCGGCAGAATTGGATAGAAGCGAAAAAATTGACAGAGTACTTACTAACAGGATATTTGGGATACCAATATTTATAGTTGTAATATGGCTTATGTTTCAGTTCGTGTTCACACTTGGAAAATATCCTGTGGGCTGGCTGGAAATAGGTTTTGATAAATTAAGTACCCTGCTAAACAATATTATTCAACAGGGTCTATTAAGATCGCTTCTGGTAGATGGCGTGATAGGCGGAGTAGGGGGAGTAATAACTTTTACTCCAAATATAATACTGCTGTTTTTTGCGATAGCTATTCTTGAAGACTCCGGTTATATGGCAAGAGCTGCATTTGTAATGGATAGAGTAATGCATAAGATAGGTCTTCACGGTAAATCTTTCATTCCTCTGGTTATCGGGTTCGGCTGCACGGTCCCGGCATATATGGGGTCAAGAATCCTTGAAAACAAAAAAGACAGGCTGGTTACCATGCACATAAATACCTTTATGAGCTGCGGTGCGCGGCTCCCTGTATACATACTCTTTGCGGGAGCCTTTTTCCCTGCTGCGGCCGGAAATATAATATTTTCAATTTATTTAGTAGGGGTAATAATGGCTGTGATTATGGCCAGGGTGCTGAGGGCAACTAGGTTTAAGGGTGAATCAGAACCATTTGTTATGGAACTGCCATCATACCGCATACCTACATTTAAAGGAGTATTGATCCATACCTGGGAGAGAGCGTGGATGTATATAAAAAAAGCCGGTACCGTAATACTTGCCATATCAGTTCTGATGTGGATTCTTTTTACTTTTCCGGCGATTGGAGATAATTACTCACAGGATTATAACGGACAGATTGAGGAAAATGAACTGCTGCTACAGTCAGGTGAAATTACAGTTGATGCGTATAATAATAACATATCGGAGATAGGGGCAAAGATGGCCGGGGAAAGGATTGCCTATTCAGGCGCAGGAAGAACCGGGCGCTTTCTGGAACCGGTTTTTAAACCACTCGGTTTTGATTGGAAAATGGTAGTAGCAACTATCTCTGGAATTGCCGCAAAGGAGGTAATAGTGTCCACCATGGGCACCCTTTACAGTATAGAAGAAACAGGTGAGCAGTCCAGTCCTTTAAAAACAGCTCTAAGCAAAAATTATTCTCCGCTGGTCGGATATAACTTTATGTTATTTACTCTGCTATATTTCCCCTGCCTGGCCGCTATGGCTATATTTAGAAAAGAAGCAGGTACGAAAGAAATGTTATTCCAGATGGGGTATACTCTGCTTCTTGCCTGGACAGTATCTTTTCTGGTATTTCAGATAGGGAGTCTTTTTATCCGGTATTTGTGATTGTAAGCTGCTGATAGTCTCAGGCATTATAAATAAAATAATGAGGGAATAAAGGGGATACAGTTTATATAAAAAGCCGGTGACAGAATATGTGGGAAATAAATATGTGGGAAATAGTTATAATATCAATAATTGGAGCAGCTGCGCTGGCCTATTTAATAATTTTTTTTATAAGACAGTCGAAGAAGAAAAATGCCTGCATGGGATGCCCATATGCTGATGAGTGCGGAAAAAATACTTACAAGTGCACGGATTATAATAAGGATAATTCAAAATAAAAAGACCCCGCCTTAAGCGGGGTCTTCAGTAGATCATCAAATTAATCTAATTACTATGTAATTAATTTAATATCTTCTATAGCTACTGTCTGTTTTTTCTCTTCGAGGACGGGCTTCGTCAACTCTTAAAGTACGGCCTTCAAAAGACTCGCCATCAAGAGCTTCTTTTGCCTTTTCTGCTTCTGCTGCGTCTGACATTTCAACAAATCCGAAACCTTTACTTCCAATTATGGTGACTTCTTTAATCTGTCCATGCTGGGAAAAAAGTTCTTCCAGTTGCTTATCAGTAACAGAGTAGCTTAGATTTCCTACATAAAGTTTGTTACTTTGCATTCTTACCTCCTTTAAATCATTATAATTTCTCTAGGGCTTTATAATATTTCTTTTAGAGAGGTAGTTGCGTGTAACAAATCCTGACTCTTAATAAAAAACATCATGAAACGAAAGAGAGCCACATTATAGTCTCTTTTATAAGCTTTTGTCAATGCTTCTATAAATATTGTTATTTAAAAATTAAAAGTGGACTTAATTTTAAATGACACTTGTAAAAATAATATTTGATAATCTTAGATTTTTGTGGTATTTTTATTGAAAATAAAGCACAAAGTTAGTGTTTTAAGAAAGGGAACAATGTAGCGTTCGGAAGAACGCTTTTTTCTTTTATACCCTTTCTTTCAGCGTTAGAAAAACGGGATAAAGATGTTCTTCATTGTCGTGGGGTACGCTAAGAAGGACATTTTGATTTCAAGAACAGTGGTGTTCTTAGCTCTTTATTGGGCGAAGAACACCTTTTTTATTTCGGGGGTAACTATGGAGAGGATGCCTTATAAAGAACAGATAAAGGCTTTAACGAAAATCAGTAAAGCCATAGCTTCGGATCTTTATTTAGAAGATATCCTTCGCCTTATAGTTGCTGTGACCGCAGAGGTGATGGAGTCAAACATTTGCTCTTTAATGCTCATCGATGAGAAAAAAAATGAGCTTGTAATCAGGGCTACTCAAAGCGTTAGCGAGGAATATAACAAAAAGACCCCATTAAAAATAGGAAAAGGAATCTCAGGCAAAGTTGTTGAAGAGAACAGACCCCTGGCTGTTAAAGATGTGACTAAAGAGAAAGAATATATGTATCAGGATATCGCTAAAAAAGAAGGATTATGCTCTCTTTTATGCGTCCCTTTGTCTGTGAAGGGCAGGGTTATAGGCGTTATTAATTGCTACACATCTACTCCACACGATTTTACGGAAATAGAGATAAATGTTTTGACAACTATAGCTAATCAAGCAGCTATGGCAATTGAAAATACGCAGTTGATGGTAAAAAGCAAAGTAATTCAAGAGGAATTAGAGGTCAGGAAAAGACTCGAACGTGCCAAAGGCATTTTGATGAAAGAAGAAGGCTTGACAGAAGAACAGGCTTATCTAAAGCTTCAAAAATTTAGCATGGATCATCGCAAGACGATGCGTGATGTTACTGAAGCAATTATTTTGACAGCCAATTTAATGGAAAAAAATAATTTTAGCAAAAAATAATTTCAGCAAAACTTAGAAAGGAGGAAGACGATGTCTTTCAGCAAACCAAATGCAAGTCCTGCAACAAATACAAAAAATAGGATAAAACCATCGCCGATTTCCGGCCTCTGTGTTACCTGTCTGGATGGATGCGTGGGGTTTTGTGAGGTTGCAAAATCCGCTATCAGGGGAAGAGAGATTATTTATCCCCAACCCTTTGGAAAAGTTGTTGCCGGATCAGAGAAAGATTACCCTATAGATTTCTCCCACTTCAACATCCAGGGTACATGCGTAGGGGCTGTGGGGGTAGAGGCAGATTCCGATAAGGCGACTTTCCCTGCAGTGGATGTATCAACTGAAATCGGTGGAAAAAATAAGATCAGGTTAGACATGCCTTTCTTTACTGGTGCCTTAGGCTCCACTGATGTAGCCAGGATTAACTGGGAAGAAAATGCGGTGGGAGCAGCTCTCTGCGGGACAATAGTTGTAATAGGGGAGAACGTTTGTGGTATGGACCACAATTTAGAATATAAAAATGGCAAGGTACGCAGGTCCCCAGAATTCGAACGAAGGTTAAAAAGTTATAAAAGATGGCACACAGGAAGCGGAACGATTGTAGTTCAGTACAATGTTGAAGATGGAAGGTTAGGGGTGCCAGAATATGCTCTGGAGCTGGGAGTTGAAGCCATCGAGCCTAAATGGGGTCAAGGGGCTAAGGATATAGGAGGTGAGGTAAAATTGCCTTCTATAGAAAGAGCTCTTGAACTTAAAAAGAGAGGTTATATTGTTTATCCTGACCCAGAAGATCCGGTAACAAAAAAGGCCTATGAAGAGGGAGCTATTAAAGAATTTGAAAGACATTCAAGGCTTGGCATGGTTGAGGAAGAAGCATTTTACAAAGAGGTGGACCGCCTGCGAAAGCTTGGTTTTAAGTATGTCACTTTAAAGACGGGTGCCTATCGACCGGCTGACCTGGCAAGGGCGGTTAAATATGCTTCCAATGCCAGGATCGATTTACTCACAGTAGATGGCGCAGGTGGCGGGACAGGGATGAGCCCCTGGAGGATGATGAATGAGTGGGGTATTCCGACTGTCGAGTTAGAATGTTTGCTTTATCAGATGTTAAAGCGAATAGATGAGCAAGGTAAATATGTTCCGCCTGTGGCAATAGCCGGTGGATTTGCATTAGAGGACCATATCTTCAAAGGCATTGCATTGGCAGCGCCCTATGTTAAGGCGATATGTATGGGTAGAGCTACTTTTGCTGCAGCGATGGCTGCCAAGACAGTCGGCAATCTTATAAAAGAAAATAAGGTCCCCGCTGAGTATAAGAAATACGGTGATACAATAGAACAGGTTTTTGTCGGAGCAGAAACGCTAAAGGCGAAATACGGTAAGGACTTTGAGGATATCCCTGTAGGTGCCATTGGTATGTATACCTATTACGACCGATTGGCAACAGGGCTAAAGCAGCTTATGGCTGGTGAAAGAAAATTCGCTTTAAAATATATTACTCGGGATGATATCTTTGCTTTAACACGGGAGGCCTCTGACATCTCCGGCATTACTTATGTTATGGATTGTGATAGGGAAGAAATAAACCAAATCTTAGGTTAGAAGGAGGTAAAAATGGTAA
>CAZLME010000090.1:0-6106 GCA_964560595.1 uncultured Actinomycetota bacterium | reverse complement strand
GGGAGAAGATAATCCTATGGCAAAAGGCCTGGAGGAAATATTTTACCGGAAATTAAAGGAGAATCTTGATAAAGACCTGCAGTATAAAAATACAACAGTAGGACCGCACAGGGATGATTTTATAATTTTACTTGACGGAAAAAATATAAGGTTTTTTGGATCCCAGGGGCAGCAGAGAATTGCTTCCATAAGTTTAAAGCTCTGTGAGCTTGATATATTGAAAAAAAAGATAAAAAAAGACCCTGTTCTTCTTCTGGATGATGTGTTTTCGGAACTTGACATAGAAAGAAAAAAAATACTTGTAAAAGTAGTTAAAAATAAATTTCAGACATTTGTAACTGCTACAAATATGAGTTATCTTGATAAGCTGGATATGGAATTTGGCAGTAAGTTGCTTGTTAAGGACGACAGGATCACAATTTTGGATTTATAAAGCAAGACATATAAATTATAATTAAAATATGAAAGAAATTAAGGATATCGGAAGCGTAATAGGTGGTGTTATAAAGGATTTGAATATAGGAACTAAATTAAACATTTCTAATATATTTAACCACTGGGAAGAAATTGTAGGTACCCAGATATGCAGAAAAGCAAAACCTGAAAGGATAAGCAGGAATACATTATATATATCTGTTGCCAGTTCTACATGGGCAAATGAACTCAGCATGATGTCCTCTCAATTGATTAGCAAGATAAATTCATTTATCGGCGAAGAAGTGGTTAAAAGTATAAAATTCAGGCAAAATCTTTAAATTTACCAGCCTTTTTTAAGTAAATTTCAGGTGAAATATGGTATAATATTTTCTAAGAAATATTACAATTACCTTAAGTATTATTGGAAAAATTTTTATATTTAAGTAAGAAAGGGTAATGGGTATTGAAGCGGCTTTTTATACTTACTTGTTACCCTTTGTCTTTATATTTAATAAGAGAAATTATTAAAAACCCGGAGGTTTTTTTTGAAAAAATCGAGCTATGATGCTAAAGACATAACCGTTCTGGAAGGTCTTTCCGCAGTTAGAAAAAGACCAAGTATGTATATTGGTTCTACAAGTTCAAGAGGTCTTCATCATCTTATTTATGAGGTGATAGATAATAGCATAGACGAAGCAATGGCCGGATATTGCGATAACGTGCTGGTTGTATTAAACGAAGATAACTCTGTAACTGTAGTGGATGATGGACGGGGTATACCGGTTAAAAAAGTTGAAAAATTCAATAAATCCGCTGTTGAAATAGTACTAACAAAGCTGCATGCCGGCGGTAAATTCGGCGGGGAAGGATATAAGGTTTCCGGCGGATTGCACGGTGTTGGAGTTTCTGTGGTAAATGCTCTTTCGGAAAAGTTAAGTGTGGAAGTAAGAAGGGACGGAAATATTTACAGGCAGGATTTTAAAAAAGGAGAACCGGTTGCAGGCCTTATAAAAGGTGAAAAAACTGCTGCCCACGGCACTGCAATTACCTTCTATCCGGATAAGGAAATATTCGAAGAGATAGATTACAAATTTGAGATACTTGCCAGCAGGATGAAGGAGATGGCTTTTTTAAATAAAGGTTTAAAGATTACCCTGGTGGATTCAAGAGTAAAACCGGAAAAGAAAGAAGAATATCAGTATAGCGGGGGAATAGAGGATTTTGTAAAATATTTGTGCGAGAAGAAAGATGTTTTGCATAAGAAAGTGATATATTTTAAAAATATGGTTTCCGATCATGAAGTAGAAGTTGCAATGCAGTATACGACCGGTTACTCGGAAAGCATCTTTTCATTTGCCAATAACATAAATACAACAGAAGGCGGAACGCACTTAAGTGGTTTTAAGGGTGCTATTACCAGAACTATAAATGATTATGCCCGCGGCACCAATATGCTAAAGGAAAAAGATGAAAATTTTTTAGGTGAAGATATAAGGGAAGGGCTTACTGCAATTATCAGTGTCAAACTAAAAGACCCGCAATTCGAGGGCCAGACTAAAACCAAGCTGGGCAATAGTGAAATCAAAGGTTTTGTTGAATCCACCGTGAATGCAAAGCTTTCTGAATTTTTAGGGGAAAATCCGGCAATAGGCAGAGTTATAATAGGGAAATGCATGGATGCTTCCAGGGCAAGAGCCGCAGCAAAAAAAGCAAAGGATCTTACCAGAAAGAAGTCTCTGCTGGAAAGCAGCTCCCTTCCTGGCAAGCTTGCAGATTGTTCCATAAATGATCCAAAGTACTGTGAATTGTTCCTGGTTGAAGGAGACTCGGCGGGGGGTAGTGCGAAACAGGCGAGGGACAGAAGATTCCAGGCGATTCTGCCCCTTAAAGGTAAAATCTTAAATGTTGAAAAAGCCAGATTAAATAAAATATTAAGCAGTGAAGAAATCCAGGCCATGATAACTGCTATGGGTTCCGGGATTGGAGAGGATTATGATATTAAAAATGCCAGATACCATAAAGTAATAATAATGACTGATGCTGATGTGGACGGGGCCCATATAAGAACATTGATCCTAACTTTTCTTTACCGTTATATGCACGAGTTAATTGAGGCCGGGTTTGTTTATATTGCCCAACCGCCCTTATATCAGGTAAAAAAAGATAAAGAAGTTGCTTATGCTTATAGTGAGAAAGAACTTGAGAATCTTAAAAAGAAATATGAAGATAAAAAAATTGCTGTTCAGCAATATAAAGGTCTGGGAGAAATGGATCCCGAGCAGCTCTGGGAAACAACAATGAATCCGGAAGCAAGGACCTTGCTTAAGGTTGAAATTGAGGATGAACTGACCGCAGATGATGTTTTTTCGACTCTGATGGGAAATAAAGTAGAACCAAGAAGAGAGTTTATTGAAAAAAATGCAAGAGGGGTCTCATTTATAGACATATAGCCAGTATATTGCAAGGAGTGTAAATAAATGGTATTTGAGTTAAGGGGTAAAGTAAAAAATATCGAAATTGAATCCGAAATGCAGGATTCCTACTTAAGTTATGCCATGAGCGTAATTGTCGGGAGGGCCCTGCCTGACGTAAAGGATGGCCTCAAGCCGGTTCATCGCAGGATATTACATGCGATGAATGATATGGGAATGAGATCCAATACACCTTATAAAAAGTGTGCCCGTATTGTAGGTGAAGTGCTTGGAAAGTACCACCCCCATGGTGATACTGCAGTTTACGATACCATGGTGCGTATGGCCCAGGATTTTTCCCAGCGCTATATTTTAATAGACGGACATGGAAACTTTGGCTCTGTTGATGGTGACAGGGCTGCTGCTATGAGATATACGGAAGCAAGACTCTCTGCTATTTCCGAAGAACTCCTGGCTGATATTGATAAGGAAACGGTAGAATTCGTAGACAATTTTGACAGTTCTTTAAAGGAACCGTTGGTTCTTCCGGCAAAATTTCCAAATCTTTTAGTTAATGGTTCATCCGGTATTGCAGTTGGCATGGCTACCAATATACCGCCTCATAACCTGGGAGAAGTAATTGATGGGGTTATTTGCTTTATAGATAATCCAGAATGTACGGTAAAAGATCTGATGAAAAAGATTAAAGGCCCTGATTTTCCCACCGGTGGAATAATAATGGGAATAGGAGGAATTAGGGAAGCATATGAGACCGGAAGGGGCCGTATAATAGTAAGGGGCAGAGTACATCAGGAACAGCCCAAAAAAGGCAGGACCCAGATTATAATAACTGAACTTCCATATCAGGTAAATAAATCAAAGCTTATTGAAAAAATTGCCGAGCTTGTAAGGACCAAGAAAATAGAAGGAATCAATGACCTGCGCGATGAGTCTGATAAAAGCGGAATGAGGGTAGTGATAGAACTTAAAAAAGATACAATTCCAAACGTAGTCATTAATTCTTTATATAAAAATACCCAGCTTGAAGATACCTTTGGAATAATAATGCTGGCCCTGACTGACAGTGTACCCAGAACTTTAAATTTACGTGCTTTAATAGAGGAGTACACAAAACACAGGTTCAATGTAGTGGTAAGAAGGACCAAATATGAATTAAAGAAAGCTGAAGAGCGGGAACACATATTAATGGGGCTTTTAATAGCCCTGGATAATCTGGATGAGGTAATAAAAACTATAAGGTCTTCAAAAGATGTCCCGACTGCAAGGGAAAGACTGGTTAAAAATTTTAAACTTACCGTAATACAGGCCCAGGCCATACTGGATTTAAGATTGCACCGTTTAACAGGCCTGGAGAGGGATAAAATAAAGTCAGAACATAAACAATTAATTAAAATGATAGCTCAGTTAAAGAAACTTCTTGGTGATGATAAACTGATATACAGGGTAATAAAAGATGAGCTGGAAGAGATAAAGAAGAAATACAATGATGAAAGAAGAACAGATATAACTACCGATATTTCTGATATTGAGATTGAGGACCTGATACCTGAAGAAGAAAATGTAATATCCATATCTCATTCAGGCTATATAAAGAGGGTTCCCGTAACAACATACAGAAAACAGGGAAGAGGCGGGAAAGGAGTGACCGGTACTAATTTAAAGGAAGATGATTTTGTAAAGCACCTGTTTATTGCATCAACCCATCATTATATAATGTTTTTCTCAAACCGGGGTAAGGTATACCGGCTGAAAGTTCATCAAATCCCTGCAGGGAGCAGGATATCTAAAGGGAAAGCCATTGTAAATTTGCTTCCGTTTTCACCGGGTGAAATGGTTGCGGCAATAATTGCGGTTAAGGATTACGGAGAAGACCAGTATTTAATAATGGCGACTAAAAAAGGAATGATTAAAAAAACTCCTATTGAAGCCTATGATACTTCCAGGAAAGACGGGATTATAGCTATTACCATTAAAGAAGGTGACGAATTAATAGGAGTAGAGAAATCCGATGGTAATGATGAAGTTATTATGGTTTCAAGAAACGGCCAGGCTATAAGATTTAGTGAAAAAAACTGCAGGCCGATGGGCAGGGCTTCGCAGGGTGTAAAGGGGATGAGACTTTCTAAAACTGATGAAGTTCTTTCTATGATGATAGCGAGAGAGGTAGACGGGGATCTTTTCGTTCTTACGGAAAATGGGTATGGTAAAAGGACAATGCTTTCAGAATATAAAAGACAGAAGAGAGGCGGACTTGGCGTAAGGACTTTAAAATTTACCGAGAAAAAAGGAAAAATTGCCGGTGCCGGTATATTGAAGGATGAGCATGATGTAATGATTATTTCTGATATCGGGGTACTTATAAGGATTCCGGCTAAATCAATATCAAGGACAGGGAGATCCACGCAGGGAGTTAGAGTTATTAACCTGGGGGAAAAAGCTAAAGTAGCTTCTTATTCAATCGTTGCATCGGAGAACTAATTAATTTAAGAGCCGGTTTAATGATTTACCTTATTTTCAATTTATTATATAAATGTGGCAATATATCTGTTATTATATCTTCTACAAGTATTTTTTAAGAAAAACCAGAATAAAATTTATTTTTATTTGCAAAATGCCAACTTAAATAAGGAGGAAAATAAAATGGCAGAGGTAAAAAAGATTGAGGTAGATCCTGATTTCAATAAAAAAAGTTCTACCGGAATGGAGCCAAAGATTGCAGTGCTGCTTGCGTACCTATTCAGCTGGCTGGGAGGACTGATTATCTGGCTCATAGAAAAAGAGAACAAATTTGTAAAGTGGAACGCTCTCCAGGCTTTAATTCTGGGCATATGTCAATTTATAATTATTATATTATTTTTCTGGATTTTGAGCCCGATTTTTGTCTGGGTCTTCTGGCCACTGGCAGGTGTATTTTCGGCAATAGGATGGGTTTGTTATACAATTTTATTTGTACTTGCAATAGTCTGTATTGTTAGGGCTTTCCAGGGAAAAACTTTCAGGATTCCTGTCATTAGTAGCCTGACCGATAAATATTTTAAGATGTAAAAATACGGTAATTAGTACAGATTATATTTTAGATTATATATAATCTTAATTGTTTTATCTCTTCTAAATTCAAGGAGAAGTTATGGCTGTTGAAAGACGGGTTTTAAAAAGTGTCAGTGAATCTTCGATGTTCAGGTATTTGCTGTTTTCTTATTTGCTATTTTTTTATTTTACGTTAATTTTTTTTAAATAATGCGGTTTGTTTGCATGAT
>CAZLME010000089.1:0-6114 GCA_964560595.1 uncultured Actinomycetota bacterium | reverse complement strand
TATCCTGCCTCCCTCACACATGCCGCTTGATGATATGATAACTTTTGGTACTGTATCGTAGTTGAGGGCTATTGAGTCCTCTATTGAATCAGTAAAAGTTAAATCTGGATAGGTAAGCGGATTCAGACCTTTTTTAAGTATTTCCTTTGTCTGCTGGTCTCCATAAATTCTTAGATCATCGTAATATAATCTTGTTGCCTCAGAGGCAAGAGGGCTATCGACATAAACCGGAAAGCCGGGGTTAGAAACCAGTTTTTTTTCTTTAATTTCATATATAAGATAAAGAAGTCCCTGTGTTCTTCCAACAGCAAAAGAAGGTATAATAACATTTCCGCCTCTTGAGAGTGTCTCATCTATAATCTTTGCAAATCCCAGTGTAAGGTCCGGGTTATTTTCATGATTTCTGTCTCCGTATGTGGCTTCCATAACAACATAGTCAGCTGTATCTATATATTCCGGGTCTTTGATTATTGGTTGATTAATATTGCCTATATCTCCGGAAAAGACAATTTTTCTGGTTAACCCGCCTTTACTTAGAAATAGCTCGACTGATGCTGAGCCCAATATATGGCCGGCATCCACAAAATTGAACTTGATTCCATCACTTATTTCAACTGTTTCTTTGTAGTTGCAAGGCACCAGTAATTTTAATGTATCCCTGACATCATCCATGGAATATAAGGGCGCTACTTCATCTCTACCGGCTCTTCGCGCTTTTTTATTTTCCATTTTTGTATCCGTTTCCTGTATTTGTGCACTGTCTTTTAGCATTATTGTGATCAGATCACATGTAGCTTTAATTGCGTATATCTTTCCATTAAATCCATTTTTTACTAATAAGGGCAGCCTGCCGCTATGGTCGATATGCCCATGAGTAAGTATAACGAAGTCAATATCAGGGGCGTAAAATGGAAACTGCCTATCATCCTTTTCATCCTGGCCCTGATGCATGCCGCAGTCAATTAAAAGTTTTTTTTCATTTGCCTCTATGCAAAAGCAGCTTCCCGTGACTTCTCTTGCAGCACCGTAAAATGATAGTTTCATATCTTTATTACTTTAATTATATTTTAATAAATTTCAATAAAATATTTATTGCATTTATATAATAATAAGATTATTTTATAATCTTTGAAATGATTAAAAAAGCTGATCCTAAATTAAGATTAACCTGAAGTAATGGAGGATTTATCATTACAAATGTAAGAAATAGAAATACACTTAATAAATCAGGAAAAAGATATATCGCAGCAAGCTTTATCTTACTTCTTTTTCAGGCTTTGTTATTATTTGTCTCAGCAGGGGAAATACACATTTTAAGATTCTGGATCTTTATTATCATAAATTTGATATACATAGTATTTTCCATTATTTTTTTATATAAAATCAACCCGGAATTAATTAATCAGAGAGGCAGTATAAAACCGGATACAAAGTTATGGGATCAATTTTTAATGAGGATGTATAATATTAGCGCAGTTTTTATCCTTCCGGTTGTTATTGGCCTGGATGCAGGCAGATTTCAATGGTCATATTTGAATTATTATTTTTTAATTCCGGGGTACCTGTTATATATATTTTCAAATATTCTGGTAATTTGGGCCATGATGGAAAACAAGCATTTCGAAGCAACTGTCCGCATTCAGAAAGATAGAGGGCATAAAGTAATTACTTCAGGGCCTTATAAGCTTGTGCGGCATCCAGGATATTTAGCAGGGATAATATATGTTATCGGCCTGCCCATGATATTAGGTTCCGTTTATGGATTTATTGCTTCAGCGGCAGCAATATTGATTATAATTATCCGCACCGGTCTTGAAGATAAAACACTTAAAAATGAACTGGAAGGTTATGTTGAATATTCAAAGAAAGTAAAATACCGCCTTATTCCTGGAATCTGGTGATGAATAAATTTATTTCTATTAAAAAGTTGATTATACTATATATAATATATATTAAAGAAATAATCATTCAATGGAAGTACATTATATAAAACCTTACTAATTAAGGCGAATTCTATTTTACTTAAATTAAAGGAGTTATGTCTTGGGAAAAATGTGCATTATAGGAGCGGGCATAGCGGGTCTTTCTACGGGATGCTATGCGCAGATGAACGGGTACGATTCGGAGATCTATGAAATGCATGACATTCCCGGTGGTGTATGCACCTCGTGGAAACGGGGAGATTACCTCTTTGACCATTGCCTGCACTGGGTACTTGGATCGAATAAAGGAAGCTCGATATATCCTGTTTTCGAAGAACTTGGTGTTGCGGAGAGTGTAGAATTCTATAACACCGAACGATTCCGGAAAATAGAAATGGAAGGAAAAAGTCTTACAGCCTATACTAATGTAGATAAATTAGAGGATGAGCTTCTAAGATTATTTCCGGATGAGAAAAAAGCCATTAGAAAATTAACCGGTCTGATTCGTTTTTACAGCAGATTCAGACCGCCGATCGATGCAGATTTTGGCAGTTTCAGCCTGCGTGATATTTTAAAAATGTTGCCCTACATGCCGTCATTTTTAAAGCTTAAAAGTATCAGCATAGAAGATTTTCTTTCCTCCCTGTTCCATAACCGGGATTTACGAGAAATGCTTTTCCAGATGTTTCCGGTTAAAAACATGCCGGCATTGATGGTAATTATGCCGCTTGCTTATTTTCATAATCACGAAGGCGGTTATCCCATGGGGGGTTCGCTTCATTTTTCCCGTGCAATTGAGAAGCGTTATTTTTCACTGGGAGGTAAAGTCAATTACAATTGTAAAATTAAGAAAATACTACTGGAGAATGGCAGAGCGGTGGGAATTGAAACGGAAAAGGAAGAGATAATCCCGGCAGATATTGTTGTTTCTGCCTGTGACGGAAAATCTACGATATATGATATGCTGGAAGGGAAGTTTATAACGCCGGAAATCAAGAAGATGTACGAAGAGCCAAGTTTATGGCCGCCCATAATCTCTATAAGTCTGGGTGTAAATAGAGATCTGGCCGGGGAAGTCGAGATTAATTGTTTCAAGCTGGATAAGCCGGTTTTGATAGGAAACAGGAGATGTAAATGGATGGGTTATTTTCATTTCTGCCATGATCCTGATTTTGCTCCTAATGGCAAGAGTGTTATAAAAATCCAGATAGAATCCGATTATGATTACTGGAGGTCACTTTATAAGGATAAACAAAAATATAAAAAGGAAAAGGAAAAAGTCCTTAATATATGCATAAAAGAGCTTGAAAAGAAACTGCCGGGCATAACGGGTCAGATTGAAAAAACGGATGTGGCCACTCCGGTTACATGGGAAAGATATACGGGTAACTGGAAAGGTTCTTATCAGGGGTGGCTGCCTACAGTGGAGCTCTTTGGAAAGTTTTTACCTAAAGAACTGCCGGGTCTTGAGAATTTCTATATGACCGGCCAGTGGGCCTTTCCGGGCGGCGGTGTTCCCATGTGTATGGCACAGGCCAGAAGACTTATAAAATATATATGTAAAAAGGAAAAAAGGGAATTTATCTCAATCGTATAGATTATTATTAATATTATTCACCAGGTAGCAGTAAATAAGGCAGTTTCTTATTTATTTTTATCCCAAAAATTATATAATTAACAGACTGGAAAATTATTAGGATTTGTTCGTTGTGATGTTTTTATGTTGCCATTGAACTGAAAAAAGTTTTTTTAGAAAATATTAAACAGTATCGAAAGTACAAATTTGGATAATAGAGCAATAGGTGTATTTGATTCTGGTGTCGGCGGCCTGACCGTTCTGCGTGAGATAATAAAGACTGTTCCTCATGAGGGTACCATATATTTCGGGGATACCGAAAGAGTCCCCTATGGACCCCGGAATTTAAATGAAGTTAAAAAGTTTGTTTTTAAAATAACCGGTTTTCTTTACGAAAAAGATGTTAAGCTGATTGTGATTGCATGCAATACCTCTACGGCGGCAGCTTTAAAAGACTTAAAAAAACAATATGATATACCTATAATAGGAGTGATAGAACCGGGGGCAAGGACTGCGGTTTGCAATACCAGGATTAGAAGAATTGGGGTCATTGCCACTAAAGGTACGGTTGAGAGCAATGCATATAACGAAGAGATTGCAAAAATCGATCCGGAGATAAAAACTTTTTCGGTACCCGCTCCTTTACTGGTGGATTTTATAGAGAAGGGTATTCTTAAAGGTGATAATCTTGACAGGACTATTTGCGGTTATCTCAAGCCGCTATTTGATGCCGGAATTGATGTCCTGATAATGGGCTGCACCCATTTCCCATTAATAGAGAAGAGGATTTTATCGTGCAGCGGCAACGGGATCAGGGTAATAAGCTCGGCGGTAGAAACTGCTAAAGATGTAAAGAAAATACTTATGGAAAAAGGATTGTGCGCGGAAGCTCAAAAAGAACCCGAAAGGGTTTTTTATGAAACTGGTATAGCGAGCAATTTTTTTGAGGTTGGAAAGATGTTCCTGGGTGAAGAAATAAAGGAAGTCATAAGAATAAAGCTTGATATATAAAAAGAAAGTAGAAGATATCTAATATCATTTTAACGAGGAAGGCTTACCTACGATGGTTAAAAGAATTGATGACAGGGAAAATGACCGGTTAAGAGAAATAAAAGTAACCCGTAATTACATATCGCATGCCGACGGCTCGGTGTTTATTGAAATGGGGAAAACAAGGATTATCTGCACAGCAATTGTTGAAGATAAGGTTCCCAAATTTCTGGCAGGGAGAGGCTCGGGATGGATAACTGCCGAATATGATATGATACCGGGTTCTGCTCCTCAGAGAATAATAAGGCCCCAGACTGCCGGAAGGATTAACGGCAGGACTCATGAGATACAGAGACTGATTGGCAGAGCATTAAGGGCTGTGGTAGATTTAAGTAAAATCGGAGAAAGAACTGTCTGGATAGACTGCGATGTTATTGAAGCTGACGGCGGTACCAGGACTGCTTCAATCACAGGGAGTTTTATCGCTCTTTTTGACTGTATACATTCAATGGTTGAGAAGAAGATTATAAGTGTAATGCCTGTAGAGAGTTTCCTTGCTGCGGTAAGCGTGGGGATCGTAGATGGCGAGATACTGGTCGATCTTTGCTTTGAAGAAGATTCTAAAGCCCAGGTAGATATGAATGTGGTTATGAATTCAAAAGGCGAATTAATTGAAGTCCAGTCTACTGCAGAACTTAAACCGTTTACCAGAGAGGATTTTGATAAGATGCTGGAGAAGGCGACTGTTGCGATAAAGGAGATTATTGAAATCCAAAAAAAGATATTAAGTCAGGATTTATAACGGGGATTATTACAGTTTTATAATAGTTTTTTAATATTTGACTATTGAACGAAATAATACATCAGACTCTACACGGATTTATAAATTACCGGGCCATTATATACTAAAAATATTATTAAGGTGTCGATCTCTTGGAGATAGTAATTGCTTCAAAAAATACAGGGAAAATAAAAGAAATAAAATTTTTTTACTCTAGTTTAATAAAAGTAAAATGGCTGACTTTTAGAGATTTTAAAAAATTTCCTGATATTATAGAAAAGGGCAGCAACTTCCTGGAAAATGCAAGGATTAAAGCTGAAAGTATTTCAGATTATACCAATAAGGTTGCTCTTGCCGATGATTCCGGGCTGGAGGTTGATTTTTTAGATGGCAGGCCGGGAGTTATGTCGTCAAGATACAGCGGAGAAAATGCCACTGATAAACAGAACAGGGATAAACTGCTTGAAGAAATGAAAAGCGTAAAAAAGATTTCCGGCAGAACCGCAAGATTTGTCTGCCAGATGGTACTCCGGGACCCGGAAAAAGGTTATATTTTTGAAACCAGGGGAGTTTGTGAGGGTGCAATAGGTTTTGAGGAAAAAGGCAGCGGCGGATTTGGCTATGATTGCATTTTTATTCCTTCGGGATACAATAGAACGATGGCCCGATTAACTCAAAGTGAAAAAAATAATATCAGTCACAGAGGGAAAGCTCTCAAAACTTTATATGAGTTTATTGTAAATTTTTAGTTTTATGTTATTATTTTCCGTGCTAAAATGATGGCTTTGTAACCGGGGTGTAGCGCAGTTTGGTTTAGCGCACCTGCTTTGGGAGCAGGGGGTCGG
>CAZLME010000088.1:0-6121 GCA_964560595.1 uncultured Actinomycetota bacterium | reverse complement strand
TCTATTTATGGATATAAATATGATAGGTACGTCAGGTTTCTATTGAAATAATTTTAATATCATCGGATTCCATAATTTTTACTTTGTTTCCGGAGCAATACTTACATTTGGAGGTAAATTTTTCTGTTAGAAAGTCCTTTCCACAATCCATGCATTTTATTTTTATTTTATTCCTTTTAAAATCAAGATAGGCACTATTTAAAATATCATTATTTCCTGTCAGATAATTATAATAGAACTCTATTGATTGAGGCTCAATATATGCAAATGGACTTAATTCAAAGCTTACTTTTTTTATTTTTTTTATATTATGTTTCTTTATTAGATCATTTAATATTTCAATAATAGAACAGGTTATAGAATACTCATGCATGTTTATTTTTTTACTATTATTCTTCTAAAATGCCTTTTACCTTTTTTTAATATCCTGTTATCAAGATCATTTAAATTGAATTCTCTATTCGGGTCGTCTATTTTTTTATCATCGATCTTTATCCCACCCTGAATTATCAACCTTCTGGCTTCACTATTTGAACCAGCCAGGCCTGAGTTATATAACAGGTTAACTATGCTTACTTTTTTATCTTTTACATTCGCCTGGCTTATAATATATTTATCAATTTCTACCGGAGTTTTCTTTTTCTTAAAAATTAAATCAAATTTTTCTTCTGCTTTCAGAGCTTCTTTCCCGGAGTATAATTTTTCTATAATTATTTTTGCCAACCTTCTTTTTGCTACTGAAGGGTTTAAATCTCCTTTTTTTATATCATTTTCAATTTCTTTAATATTTTTATGTTCCAGTGTTGTAAGAAGCTTGAAGTAATCAACCATAATATTATCCGATATGGACATAATTTTCCCAAAAATTTCCCCGGGTGGCTCATATACCCCTATATAATTTCCCAGACTTTTACTCATCTTTTCAATCCCATCCGTGCCCACCAAAATAGGCATTGTTATAGCAATCTGCGGTTCCTGGCCAAGTTCTTTCTGCAGCTCCCTCCCCATTAATAAATTAAATCTCTGGTCAGTTCCGCCTAGCTCCACATCAGCTTCTATGGCAACAGAGTCATAAGCCTGCATTATGGGATATAGAAATTCCATGATAGCTATGGGTATATTATTTTTATACCTTTTTTTAAAATCATCTCTCTCCAGCATCCTGGCAACGGTGAACCTTGATGTTAGATTTAGAATGTCATCAAATTTTAAATGATGGAGCCAATTTGAATTCTTAACGACTTCAGTTTCTTCCGGGATAAGGATTTTAAATGCCTGTTCTATATATGTTTTTGCATTTTTTTCTATAACATCTTCAGACAATTTAGGTCTTAGGGTTGATCTTCCGGAAGGATCCCCTATTTTTGCAGTATAATCACCTATTATTAGGATAGCCCTATGACCCAGATTCTGGAACTGCCTCAATTTGTTAAGTACCACGGTGTGACCAAGATGAATATCGGGAGCAGTCGGGTCCAGCCCCAGCTTTACTTTTAACGGTTTATTTTCGGTTATAGATTTTTCTATCCTGGATTCAAGTTCATCTTTTCTCAAAATATCTTCTGTTCCTGATACGATTATATCAATATGCCTTTTTAAATCTTTTTCCATACCCTTCTTTCCGGTAAAAATTTATAATTTAAAAAATTAAAATAAATATTAACATAATAGTTATCTTCATGTCTATTTAAAGGGCTGCCATATTTTATAAATTCTGGTATTTTATTTTACCGTATTGTTATTTGACTTAATTTTATATAAAATTTCTTAAGTTGTAATTCAGGAATGTTTTAAAATACGTAAATATTATTAAGAGAGACTTATCCAATGAATACCAGAAGAAAAAAATTAGGCGGTTGCCTTAAGTTCGTTGTAATTACAATGATAGTAATCATTTCATTTACAATACTAACTGGCGCAATAGTGGCATTCTACTATATTAATACACTCCCCACTCTTGAAGAGCTCACTCCCTCACCGGTAGCACAGACTTCAAAAGTCTATGCAATTGATGGTACCCTGATCGCTGAATTCCATGCCGAAGAAAACAGAGAAATCATTTCTTTTGACGAAATGTCAGAATATATTAAAGATGCTATTGTGGCTGTTGAGGATAAAAGATTTTTTGAACATAAGGGAGTCGATTATATCAGAATTATTGGAGCTTTTATTGCAGACGTAAGAGCAGGCGAACTGGTCCAGGGTGCAAGTACAATTACCCAGCAATATGTAAAAAATATATATTTCAGTCCGGAAAAAACATTTCGCAGAAAGATAAATGAGGCTTTAATAGCAATTCAGCTTGAAAGATATTATACAAAAAATAAAGTTCTTGAGATGTATCTGAATACAATTAACTTCGGCTCCGGAGCATATGGAGTGGAAAAAGCTGCTGAAATATATTTCGGGGTAGATGCTGCTGATTTAACCCTTCCTCAGGCTGCATTGCTCGCAGGTCTGGTAAGGGTACCCGAATTATATTCACCGTTTAACAATATAGAAAAAGCAAAATCAAGAAGAGACCTTGTACTCAAACTTATGTATGAGCAGGAATTAATCAGTACAACAGAATATCTCAATGCTCTTGCCGCACCTGTTGAGGTAAGTGAAAGACTTACCGCAGACACAGACCAATCAGGAGGCAGAATTGCCCCTTATTTTGTGGATTATGTAAAACGTAACTTATACAATTATAAATTTACTGATTATGATGTTTTTAAAGGCGGACTTCGTATTTACACCACCCTTGATAGAGATTTACAGAAAAAAGCCGAGGATGCATTTATAAAAGTTTTTCCCGAAGATATTGAACCATCATACTCACTTGTCTGCACCGATCCCGGGAACGGGTATATTTATTCCCTTATTGGCGGAAAGGATTACAACACATCCAAATTCAATATAGCCGTACAGGGTAAAAGACAGCCGGGTTCCGTATTTAAGGTTCCCGTCCTGATAGAGTCTATAAGACAGCATATTTCACCAAATAACACGTTCAGCCCTAATGGTCCCATAACAATAGATATGGATACAGGACCTGATTGGAAAGTAGATAACTATGGCGGACAGAAATTTAATGTTGAAAAGATGTCTGTAGTGGATGCTACAATAAATTCGGTTAATGTAGTATATGCCCAGCTTATGATGGAAGTCGGAGCTGAAAATGTAGAAGAGCTGTGCGAGGAAATGGAAATACCTGATATTGGAAGCAACCCGGCAATTGGTCTGGGGGGACTTGAAACAGGAATTACTCCTCTTGATGTAAGTAAGATCTTCTCTACACTTGCATCCGGTGGCTTTTATTATCAGCCTGTATGCATATTAAAAATTGAAGATGCCGGTGGAAACATATTGTATGAATATGACCCTGATGAGAACGAAGCAAATAAAAGAATCCTTGAAAATCCCGAAGCATATTATATTACCGGAATCTTAAAAAAAGTCATAGAAAGCGGAACAGGTAGAGGTGCCGGCATCGGAAGACCTGCAGCAGGAAAAACAGGGACAACCAGCGATTTTAAAGATGCCTGGTTTGCCGGTTATACCCCCGAACTGGTTACGGTAGTCTGGATGGGCTACCCTGATTCTAACCAGTCAATGGAACCCATAAATGATAGAACAGTTATCGGAGGATCTTACCCTGCAGATATATGGAGAGAATTTATGTCATCTGCACTGGAAGATGTCCCAGTATCTGATTTTAGAAAACCTGATAAAGAACTCATAGATGTAAATATTTGCACAGTTTCCAATCTTCTTGCAACTTTATGGTGTCCGGAAGAAACCTGCGAATGGAAAATATTTGTTGAGGGCAAAGAGCCCAAAGATATTTGCAATATACATAATAAAGTTGAAGTACCTGATGTTGTCGGAATGAAATTAGGAAAAGCAAAAGCTTTATTTGAAGATTTAAACTTTGTGGTTGAAGAAATTTATAACTTTGACGACACATATAACCAGGACATTGTTTTTAAACAAAAACCGGAATCAGGCACTATCCTGGAATCACTTGAAGGAGAAAAGCTAAGCATAACCTTATATGTAAGTAAGGGTCTGGAAACCTTTAAAATGCCTGATCTTGAAGGAATGGGATTAAATAAAGCAGTAAAACTTATTAAAGAGCTCGAGCTTATAACTAAAAGCATAATATATGAATTCAGTGATACCAGGCCTTCAGATAAGATAATAAAACAGTATCCCCCGCCGGATTCAATGGTCTCTAAATCAACTGAGGTAACTTTATATGTAAGTAAAGGTGAAAATCCAGAGTCTGTAATACCTGATGTAATAGGAATGACAAAAGAAGAAGCCCTTTCCATGATAGATGCTGCAGGCTTTAAAAATATCACTGTTATCGACGAAGAAAACAAGAAAGAAATATATAAAGTATACTCTCAAACACCCGTAGGCGGAACCACTTATGATAAAATGTTCGAAATTATTATCAAGGTAAGCAAAGGCATAGAAGTACCCGATGTTATAAATATGACAAAATCAGATGCTATAGATATGCTAGAGGAATCCGGTTTTACTGTTGAGATATCCACATCTTCCGATGAAGAAGGAGAAGTGGTTAATCAAATTCCATCAGGCGGAGAATATCTAGATTACGGTTCTGTAGTGACAATTAGAATAAAAGATTACAATGATAAAAGTTAATATCCTTAAAAAACTTCTTAAAATTTTCTCTTATTCTACTCCCCTGAAAAGATGACCTCTTGAATAATTAGAAAAAAGATTATCGTTTTGCAGATAAGAGACAAAGCTTTTATATTTTTTAACTCCCCTTTCGTTTAGTATTTCTGATGCTTCCCTGTAATTTCTTAATATTTTGAAGAAGTCCTTTTCACTATAGAAACGGCTGTCCAGAATTAAATTACTTATTTTACTGTTTTTTATTTCTTCAAGGTCATAGAAAGTGCAGATATTTTTTGAATTAAAAATTATCATATTCTCATTATAATCCGAAATAACAGGAAACCTGTAACCCTTTGCATCCTCTATATAAAATTTACCTTCTTCTTTCCCGGTGATAAATTTCAATTTATACCGGGAACTCATAACCGGAATATAGCCATGGCCAAAGATAGAAAATTCCGGTTTATTATTTTTAAATAAACCTTCAGTATTTGATATTATTTGATAAATCTCTTTAAGATTGAGTTCCGGGGAAAACTCCACTCCCTTAAAAATCTCATTTTTATCTATAACGCTGTTAATAAAAGCCAGTGACAGGGTATTGAATAAATTAAAATTATAGCTTAGATATATATTAATATTGACACCGGGTTTGCTATTTTTATTTAATTCCAGTAATAATTCAAGAACCCCGTGATTTGAAACCCTGAAATTTCTAATTCCCGCATCTAATAATCTTAATATATTACTTTTTAACTGCATAAAATCAAAGTCATAAAGAATGTGCGGGGTTCCCATGCACAATGCAATATCTTTATTTTTACCGTATTCTTCTATTAATTTAATCGTATCGTTTTTAAAACCTTTACTGTCCGTAAATTCTTCAAATTTATTATATATTATTCTTTTTGCCCCGTTATTAATAGAAGGTTCTATAAATTTATGATTGTATACAGAAGCTGTCAGGGTTAACTTATTTATTGATTTTTCAATACCGGTCTGTTTTTGACTGGATAAAAAACTATTTAAATAATTTCTTATCTTACCTTCCTCTACTCTGCTAAAATGTTTTTCCCCGTTAGGAATTAGAGGGATATTTTTATTTAAACCATATTTATATAACGCACCAGCTTCATCGTTTAAATTTTTATCAAAATATTTAAATACCCTGTCTTTCTCTGAAATATCATCCGTTTTATCAGTTTTTACAACGTACGTGTATACTTTATTTTTATTATCCAGCATTTTAAAATCTTTGATATTTATTCTACTGCTTCCTTTTTTAGTCCAGACTTCCAGGATATCACCCCTGTTTATTTCCCACCTGCTTTTTATATGGATGCTCCCTATTCTCTTTCCGCTTCCATTTTTATAACCTACCCTGAATACCCTGCCTAAAAAATTGCCTATACTACCGGATTTTTTTAAAGATATAATGTCCGGAGGATATCTACCTTTTATGTAACCTGTTCCCAGCTCCCTG
>CAZLME010000087.1:0-6299 GCA_964560595.1 uncultured Actinomycetota bacterium | reverse complement strand
CGGTACAGTGCGGTCCGGCTATCCGGAAAATCTGTTAAATAAAATAATAAAATAAAAAGTATAAAATCAATCTACTGCTCTCTTCTCATTGACGCTTTACTGGTAAGCTCTATTGGCCCCCATCTTCCTGCAAAAGGGATCTCTATAAAAAAGATTTTTCCTTTTACCGTTACTTCAACCGTACTGCCTATTGTTCCTTCACCCGGGTTAACATCTACCACTTCAATCTCAACTGTAGGTGCGCTGTCTCTTACTGCCTGTTCAAAACCTCCGGGATCTTCTTCATAAAATCCCACTGCGGCGAGCCGTGCTCCTTCCCTTGCCGCATGAGTTAGTGAAACATACCTGCTGAAAGCCAGCCCAAACTGAAAAATTGCAAATAAAAGCATTATCAGCACGGGTGCAACAAGTGCAAATTCTACGGTACTTGCACCTTTCTCGCCAGTTAAGTTTTTTATGCGGCTTTTCATTTTATCTTATAATAAAATTTTAAACATTAGTAATAATTATAGTGCTATAAACTAATTATACCCAATAATTTAAATTATTGAGTATAATTAGTTTATATCTTCTGTTTCCACCGATTTTAAACCAATGGAACCAGTTCAGGACTGGGAGACGCCTTCAAGTTATCATTAATAACTTTATATTTATTCTGACTATACGTTTACTGCTCCAACTGCTGCACTTACTGCATCAATTTTAGCACTAATTGCCAGCCCAAGTGCGCCTAATGCTGTTACTACAGCAAGAACTACCAGTACGATTACCAGCGCATACTCTAAAGCTGCGGCGCCCTTTTCACTCGTCTTTAACCCTACATACCATCTTAGCAATCTATTCATTTTTCCTCCTTTTATAAATATACTTTTTTTTATATTAACTTTTTATTGCTGCCTTATTAATTACCCGAACTTTTATCTTTTAATACTCTTTTTAAATAATCTTATAACTCTATAAAATATTAAATAATAACTAATTGCTATAAATAATGCTATTATGTTTTATTATAATTGTCAAGAAATACTTTAAAATTATATTATTATATTAATTATTATTATATTATATTTACTCTTGAATATTATCAGCATATAAATATAATAATTAATCTTAAATTTTATATAAAGATCCCTCTACAAAAAAACCGGCTTTTAAGCCGGTTGCACTACTGACTCCTTACATTCCAAGTGCCCATATAACAGAATGTAAATCATTGTCTCTATAAATAAAGTTAAATTCTCAAAAAAGCATTAATATATATGTTAAATATTAAGTTAACAAATTAAAATACAAATGTCAAGAAAAATCTATAAATATTAAATATAATAAATATTAAAACATTATAAAATTTAATAAATAAAAAAAGCTTTAAACTTGATAGCAGGAGGTGCAGGTACTGTTGCTGAAAATGAATGAATTTTTTAAGATAAGATTATTTTTAGATTCCTTTTCCTTTTAATATTAAAGGCAAATCAAGGTTATTGTTTTTCAACAGGTTGACATCACTTAAAATTTTATTGGTATCACCATCACATACAATTTTACCCTGATTTAAGATTATGCATCTATCCGATAGCTCATATGCCATATCAAGGTCATGGGTGGCAATAAGGACAGTTTTACCAATATTCCTGACCAGATTTATAAAGTTAGCCCTGTTTTTAGGATCCAGGTTACTTGCGGGCTCATCCAGGATAAGTATCCCGGGGTCATAGGATAATACCGTTGCCATGGATACAAGTTTTTTTTCTCCAAAGCTTAAAAAATGAGGCATCTCATTTTCTATATTTGTAAGGCCCACTTTTTTTAAAGCTTCCTTTACTTTATTATCAAGATAATTTTTATCCACTGCCCGCCTGTCTTTTCTTTTACTTAAGTAGTTCATAAGGCCAAAAACTACGTCATCAAAAACTTTAACTGAGAATAGCTGGTCGCTGGGGTCCTGAAAAACAAATCCGATTTTCTCCCTGATTTCATAAATGTTTTTATCATTCAGTTCTAATCCTTCTATAAATATTTCACCGCTCCTGCCCTCTCTATCCAGAAGGCCGGCAATATTAAGCATAAGAGTTGATTTTCCGGCACCATTTGGACCGATCACTGAAAGATTTTCCCCTTTTTTAACCGAAAAGCTTACTCCTTTTAAAACTTCTTTATAACCGCTGCTGCCTCCGCTTAGCTTTTTGTTTACAGGATACCTGTAATGCAAATTTTTTACTTCTATTATCCCTGCATTATTCATTTCCAATCTATCCTTTTTGGGCCGGTGATATTAAAATAATTTGAGTAAACATCTTGAAAATTTATTTATACAAATAATCAAAAATTTGTATTTACGACTCAAGTTTTTTTTAGTTTATTTTATAAAAGGTACTTTTTACAAAAAATTACAAAGCTCGATGATCTTTAACGATACCGGAAGCAGTATAAAAACCGGAAGTATAATATTTGCAGGAATTTTTACCCCTTCGGTAGTTTCAACCATGTAAAAATTCCCGTCAAATCCTCTGCTCTCCATGGATTTATATACATTTTCCGCTCTACTTATGGATTTGATGAATAAATTACTCATAAGATGCGCCAGTTTTTTATTTATGGCGCCGTACGAGTGCTTTTTAAATACCCTTGCTTTTATGGCCATCTGGCCCGCCCTGGATTCCTCCGTTATTAAGAAAATATACCTGTACATTAAAAAAATTATGGAGACTATTATGCGGGGAAAATGTATCTTCCTAAGCCCTCCTAATAATTCCATTTCACTGCTCGATAAAAGCAGTGAAGTCATAAGCAGAATCGAAAGAAATGATTTTATAAGTACGGTAATAAAAACCGTAAGTCCATTATCAGTTATAATAAGGTCAAATATCTTAAGGTCAATTCTCGCAATTTCACTACCCTCGCTTAAAAATGGAATAAAAATGGAAACGAAGAGAGGATATAAAAATATTATTAAGGCTCTTTTTACGAGCTTTTTAATATCAGGCGAAAACAATAATATAATTATTATAGAAGTCAGCGAAAAAAAGGAGAGTATTAAAAAACGGCCATTTCCCACACTCACAATAAAGAAAATATTTACAAGCGTTATTATTAATTTTTGCCTGATATTTAGAATATTACCCAATTGATTAAAATCTTTCTCTTCTTTTAAATTTAAAAAACCTTACAATTTATTGCCCGCAAAATAATTATTATTGCTGTTGTTTCCTGCGTGCAGCCATGTAAATTAAATATACAATCCCAAAGATACCAAGGATAACAAGTACCCCTATAAGACCGGCAAGGGACGTCTGCCACAGCTCATTTCCCACACTGCCAAAAACATAACCGGGCAGTATAAAAGCACTTTCAGGGATCACTTCGTGGACTTTATCTATAAAACCCAGATTTTCAGCAACCTTTTCCAATCCGTCAGGAAACGATGATGCAAATACAGATATAAACATAGCAATTACGAGAGCTGCAATTATTCCTACAAGCACAAAGGTATAATTTTTTTTATCTGCCATTATAAATCCCCTTTCCTGGTAAGAATAAGGTCCGGTCTTACTTTATTTATAAAAGCAATCACGGCCACCGTAATTATTGCCTCACCGATCCCTATTATTGCGTGAACACCTGTCATTGCCTTTAAGGTTACTCCCATGGCATAAGTGCCCGAGATCCCCAGCTGAAGCGCCGCAAAAAAAGAGGCAACGACTACTGAAAGCCAGGATGCCAGTACAACTGCAATATAAAAGACAGTTTTTGATTTTGATATTTTTAAAATCAGCCAGTAAATCAAATAAGAACCATAGACACCGATAATAGCCATATTAAATACATTGGCGCCCAGTGCCGTTATGCCGCCGTCCATAAAGATGAATGCCTGTACTATCAAGACTACCGTTATAACAACGACCCCGGCGTGCGGTCCAAGGATTATTGCCGCAAGCGCCCCTCCCAGAAGGTGGCCCGAAGTTCCTCCCGGTATGGAAAAGTTAATCATCTGAAGAGCAAAAATCAAAGCACTCATGACGCCCATGAGGGCAATGACTTTTGCCTTGAAATAATTCTTCACCTTATAGATTGCCACAGCCAGACCTCCCGCTGAAACTACTCCTGCAGAAACAGCAGTCTTGAGGTCAATAAACCCGTCAGGAATATGCATAATGCCCCCTTTAATATGTGTTACTATTTTTAAATAAAGTAGCACCGTATTATTAAAAAAGCAAGGTTTTTTAAAATTTCCTAATCAGATTTTAAATTGGGCTAAAATGGAAAAGCGTATGTTATAAGTGTTAAATAATAGTAAACTTAAGGATCGTCCGGCAATACTTATAATTAAAAATCTCTACGCATTATTATATACCACTATATCCCCGACCTTATATTTCTCACCAAGATTTTTTGCAACCACCGGGCACTTTATTTTTAATAGAAAAAATATATTTTTATCCTCATCGCATAATGCTTCATAATTTCCCTGCCCTTTGGAAATAATGAGGTCAGAATTATTATACTTATTTAAAAATTCTTTTGAGCAGAGAGGCAGTATGGTTGCCGGCATATCCAGGCCGGTAGTTATCACTTTTACACAATCCATCATTCCAATCATTTCTGCATCTTCAATAGTGGCATCATTTAAAGCAGGCCCGCCCCTTACTGCATAGGTGATTTTTTCATATGGTAGGCTCTCTATAAAAATCTTATCCAGTACGATTTCCCCTGCGTTATCACCTATGAATAAAATCCTTTCTGCTTCATCAATATTTTTCTTCAATAATTTTACCTTTTTATTATCCAGTTTCTGTGATAAAGATTTTTTTATTGCTTTTTCTAGAATCTCTTTGTTCAAAGTGGTAGCCGGTCCAAAATCAATAATATTACCTGCCAGTGATATCCTGAGACTCGTCTCAAATGGGTCTTTTGAATTTCTTATTATTTCTTTCAACTCATCTGCAAATCCCATAACTATATCATTGAATTTCTTTTTTACTTCTTTGTAAGGGTCTACTGCCGGTAATAATTTTTTCATAACTTTTTTAATTTTTGCCTGCAGTGTAAAACCAGAGCTATTCGTATCAAATTCAGATGCTACAATCAAAGATTCTCTTAAAATTTGTTCATGTAATTTCCTATCATTTGTGGCCATTTTTGCTGCTTCGAGAGCTTGCCTTATATAACAGGGTACACATTCCAGATGTAGCTTCATAATTATTATCTTTAAATAGTTACATTATTATTCTTAATAAATGTGATAAAAATTTATATTAAGCACAAAAACAAGACAATTTCCTACTTTTGTGCCTTTATAACTACAAAAGAGCCTTCTCCATACCCTTCTTTTATCTTTTCTACCTGATTTATCTTATCAAGAGTACTAAAAACTGTTTGTCTGAATTCAAAATCTTTAAAACCAGTCTTTTCTAATATCTTTACCACTTCTTCTACAGTAAAGAAAATTGCTTCTTTATAAAAAACACTTTTTTGCTTATTTTTTTGATATATCCTTCCAACTTTACTATTCTTATCCACAAAACCATTAATAAAATAACCACCTGGCTTTAATATTCTATATATCTCAATAAAAGCTTCTTCTTCATCATCTAAGAAGCAAAGTGTGGTTACCATTAAAGCTAAATCAAAACTGCAATCCTTAAAAGAAAGGTTTTCAGCAACATTTTCTACTACTTCTATTCCTCTAATTCTTGCGATCTTTCCCATTTCATATGAAGGTTCAATTCCAAATTTAATGCCCAGAGGTTTGGCAAATCTTCCACTTCCCACGCCAATCTCTATACCATTTTTAAAATCAGGTAAAATTACCCTAATAGCATTAATTTCAGATTGATATACATATTTATTTTTTTCAAACCAATTTTCATATTGATCTGTATATTTTTCAAAAGGTCTTGTTTTGGGCATTAATCCATATCACCCCACCAGCCATCATAAAATCTTCTAATATGCTGCCTTTCATATTCTCCTTCTTCAACTTCTTTAACTTTTCCGATATTAAAAGAAATAGGATATTTTTTACAATAGTTCATAAGAATTTCATATGAATTATTAATTTCTTTTATTTTTTCTTCATATTCTTTTTTCTTTAAACTATTATTATGCCTATCTGGATGATATTTTAATGATTGTTTTCTATATTTTTCCCTGATTTCCTGCATACTTGTCGTTTCACCCAAACCCAATAACTTTCTTGCTCTTTCTATATCTTTAAAATCTATTAATTTTTTCATTATCCTATACCCTTCTTATATATTTAGAAAATTTATCATTTTATTGCTTTAATTAAGATTTAATAG
>CAZLME010000086.1:0-6361 GCA_964560595.1 uncultured Actinomycetota bacterium | reverse complement strand
AGACGCAGCAGAAAGCGCAGGAAGAGCCGAAGAAGAGCGCTCCGGCTAAGACCAAGGAAAAGAAGCCTGCCATGAACCAGAACATGATTCTTACAGTCGTGCTGGTAATAGCCGTAGCTGCCATGGCCTGGTACGTAGGTACCCTTTCCGGCGGGCAGGTGTCATCTGCAGACGCAGGCTCTCAGATGGTCGGAAACAAGGTAGTCGACTTCCTGCAGTCGAGGCTTGGGGCGTCTTACCCAGGAATAGAGGTCGAACTCGCGGGCGTCGAGGATTATCCCAACCTCACGGACACGTACGAAGTGAACGTGATGATAACCTTCCAGGGACAGAGCCAGGAACTGCCCTATTATGCTTCAAAGGACGGCAAGAGCCTTTTCACTATCATAGGAGACCTTGACGAGGAGTTCGAGACCCCTGAGCAGCCTTCTGAACAGACTGAAGAGACCGGTGACGTGTGCGAACAGCTCGGGATAACGAAGTCGGACAGGCCCAAGTTCGAGCTTTACATATTCAGCTTCTGCCCGGGAGGAAATGGCGGACTTGGTGTAACGATACCCGTTGCCAGAGCGTTTGGTGACAAGGCAGACTTCAGGGTGAGGTTCTTCAGCGAGATGCACGGCGCACACGAGAAGGTCGAGAACATGATACAGGAATGCATACAGGAAGTTGATCCCGATAAATACTGGGACTATGCCGAACAGTTTATAGCGGAAGTATTCAATACGGCTGCATGCGGAGGGGGTGATGTAGATTGTGTCAATGAAAAGAGCACTGAGATTATGAACAGCCTTGGAATCGATGCGGCGGCCGTGAACAGCTGTGTGGACGAGAGAGGAGAGGAGCTGTACAGCGAGGACAAATCCATTGCCGCCTCACTGGAACTGAGGTACTCGCCGTCATTCGTGATAAACGACAAATATGTTGCTGTAGATAGTACAGTAGGTAGAACTCCTGATGGATTAAAGACGGCATTGTGCTGCGCATTCAATACCCCGCCCTCTGAATGTGACGAGCTTCTGGGCATGTCCGGTGCTGCAGCATCGGGCAACTGTTAGGCGCTTGCTGCCTTTTTATGTTAAGCTTTAAAAGCTTATTGCTAATTCTTAAAAGATAGCATGGAAAGGGGCTTGAAGAGCAGCCTTGGAGTGACAGGATGTTATGCCCTTACGATTTTCTCCGTCGCCCTCGTGCTTTCCATAATGATCACGACGTCGGTGGCTGTTTCGGAGCAGGTGGTTCTTCCCGTTGCCGGGGAACAAAAATTCGAAACAAAAAGGCCGACCGGACCCTTTTTCCGTGCATCCTTAACGGAAAAAAGCCTGAGGCTGGACACGCTGGAAACTGAAATGACTCTGCCATCGCCTGACATTTCCCTCGGCACCATTGAAATTCCGGGGATATCATCCTCCGCTGCCAAGGATAGGGCAAAGACCATAGAGATTTCGGATGTTTCCCTGCCGGCCGGGGGAACCGTGAACGCAGTCGATGCCGCGCCGGAAGACGCGATGTATGAACCTTCCTGCGAAGAAGCTCTGCCCGCATACAACGAAGAGGGCCTGGCAGAAGCAAATGAGGAATGCGAAAGCAACGGGGAAATATTTACCGTCGGGAACGACGGGGGTATCGGTGTCCAGGGAACTACAACAGTGACGTGCAAGGCGCACTCGGGATGCTATTCGCAGTATTCGTCGTATTACTGCAATCCCTTTGGATACCCGGAAGATTCGTGCACGCCGTCATGCTCCAAGATGCTTTTCGATTGCAGCTGGAGCGTGTACAACAATAACTACTACTGTTACACCGGAGGCCAGTGTTACTCGATGGATCCGGATTCTTGTTCCGGGCGGTGCGAGGCCGATTACAAGCTTACCTGTTCCTGCGGCTGCACCGACCCTTACCCCAACGAGTGCGGCGGCACGTGCTGGAGCGACTGCTCAAATCCAGATTACCCCCACTGGAATTGCAAGGACGACGGCGAGGCGACGTGCTGTGCCAACGGTTATCCGTATTACTGCGACAAAACGGATAGCTGCTGGAGGCAGTCATGGCACTGCAACGAGGCTATATATTGCGGCGGCAGGTGGCGGGTATGCAGCAGCCAGAGTTCAGTCGAGAACTGCTATGACGGTGATCTCTACTGCTGTTCTTCTTCCAATCCTTATTACTGCCCGGAGCTGGACGGCTGCGTTCCCAGCAGTTCCCATTGCTGCACGAACGACTGCTCGACGGCGGGGGCCACCCGGTGCCTTGACAGCACCGTGGAGCAGACCTGCGGCAATTACGATTCCGATGCGTGCCTTGAGTGGGGCAACGGCGTCACATGCGTCTACGGCTGCTCCGGAGGGCATTGCGTTTCGGATGTTACCATAGAGGGCCAGCTCAGGACGCTTGAGGGTGACACTCCGCTGCAGGGCATAACGGTAAAACTGACTGATTGCTCTGATAATGTGGTGTCTACCGACGTGACTGACACAAACGGGTATTTTTCATTCACCGAGAACGCAGGGAACTATAAAATAAAGATAGAGATGCCGTACGGCACGCTCGTGCTTACGCAGAGCGGGAATGATTGCTTCTATTTCGGGGGCAATACGAACCTGGGGGCCTTGAAGATAAGGACCAAATTCACCCTGAGCGGCATTGTGCACGACGAGTACGGGAATCCCATTCAGGGCGTAACCGCGCAGCTGACCGACTGCAGTGACAACGTTGTGAATTCCGCGGTCACAGGCTCAGACGGTTCGTTCGCATTGAGCGCATATTACGGCAATCATAAGGTCAAGATAATACGCGGTTCTGACAAATACACGCTCTTATTTGGCGGCAGGGAATGCAACTATTACCAGCCGGAAGACTATGTCATAGACAGCCCCATAATATTGTACACGCAGGCCCATGTAAGGGGCAGGATAGTGGATGAATACGGAAACGGGTGGGAAGGGCTGACCGTGCAGCTTACGGACTGCACTGACAATCTTGTCTACTCCGACGTGACCGCGACGGACGGGTCGTTTGAACTCGCGGGGAATCCCGGCGATTATAAGATAAAAATACTCACGGCTTTCGGCCTGCTGCTGCTCACCGTGGACGGCAGCGAATGCAATCATTACGGAAAGGGGCTGATAGAATTCAGCGGCCCCATCGTGCTGGAGTCAGAAACGCACGTACACGGCTATGCGACTGAGCTTAACGGGAATCCCATAGAAGGCATGACGGTGGAGCTTTACGGCTGTGCAGGCGGTCTTGTCACGTCCGATGTGACCGACGGCGACGGGTACTATTCGCTCTCGGCCGGTTCCGGCAGGTACGAACTCAAGGTGGTCATAGGCGGCGAAAGGTACCTGCTGGAGGACTCCGAGGGGAATTCCTGCTTCATTTTCATGGGGGACATCTCCCTTGACCTGTCAATAGGCGTCGACTGCTCGCAGTACGATTATCAATGCTACTACGGCGACTGGAAACTTTTCGGCTGCCACTTCGACCCGAGCGGGCCTTCATGCTCGTGCTATTATGAGGTATGCAGTCACGGGTGCACGCCGGGCATGCCCGGATGTGACGTCCCTACGGGCACAATACATGTTGACGTCGACAACGTGAATGATTATTACAGACCGCTGCCAGGAGCAAGAGTGTTAATTGACAATCATTATAGCGGTGTGACGGACTCCTTAGGCAAGAGAGCTGTACCAGCTGAATACGGTTACAGGAACGTGAAGGTGAACTGTTCCGATGACTCGTACTGCGAAGACAGGGACATCTATGTCGATGGAAATGAGTATGTCTATTTCGACTGCGCATGCGAAATCGACACCGACGGAGACGGCCTGAGTGACAGCGATGAGATTATTATAGGCACCGACCCGGACGACCCCTCCGAGAACCTTGAATACGTATTCCATAAGATGTCCTTTTCAAGGAGCTGTTTCAGTACAACGCCCCTGCTCAGCGGTCCCATAGGCGTGGGAGAAAGGGAGGCCCTCATCGATTCCCTGAAGAGCGCGGACCCCTCGCTCATGCAGTACTCCGATACGGAAACGGTGGAATACCTGCTCAGGACGTCGGGTATACCCGAAGAAAGGCTCGTCGGGAGCGATGAGCCGGCAACTTCTATGATAAGGGAAAGCACGTACGTAGACGGCGTTGCCGTGGGGGGAGGCGCCTTCATTGTGATTACGGACAAGCACGGCATCACGTCCGTGTACAAATACGAAGCCGCGTGTGCGGGGGAAATCGCCGGCCTGGCCGCCGGCGCTTTTGGCGGGCTCAGGGACGATGTCACCCTTGTTGTTGACATAATAGAGGGGCTGTGGTATTATGCGCTCCACACGTCGGAGATAGAAGGGGCCTGGAACGATGTGGTGAAATTCTTCGAAAGCATACCCCAGATCTGGAACAACATTGACGAGATATTCCGGGAGGTTTCAATCGGCATATTCACGGAGGCGGAGAAGTGGAACTTCTGGAAGGGTGACAGGGAAGATTATCTTTCCTTCCAGATATCTTTCTACAAAGGCTACGTGCTCGGCTATTTGTGCGAACAGGTACTGCTGATGAAGGAAGTCGATGCCGCTCTGGATGCTTTCAAGGCGGGCGCGAAGATAGGCCAGGTGACCACAAGAGAGGTCGAGATTCTCGCGAAGCTGACCCAGGAAGTAGGGGGCAAGGGTGCGAATGTCCTGAGAAAAACTAAGATATGGGCGAAGGTCCTGGACTGGTCTGCGGATGCCAGGAGAGGAGCGACCCGCATATCAGGTTACCTGGATGATGTCGCGAAATCGAACAGGTTATTCGATGCCGTCGAGGAAATAGCGGTAATAGGCGACAAGGAGAAGGTGTCGCTCAACATAGAGAAGATAGCGGCGTCCGCGGGCGACGACGTTGCAAGAAGGGTGACGACAGAAAATATCTATAAATTCGCAGAAATTGGAGACAATGGACGCCTTGTTGGCATACTTGCCGAAATCGAAGAGGGGAGCAAATATCTCGATGAATTGCTGGACATACGATTCAGACCGAGGCCAGACCTTACGGATTTTGACATAGTACTGAAAAATGGAGATGTCATAGAAGTGAAATACCGTGAGTGGGCCGCATGGGAAAAGTACCTAGATGAAATCAGGGATGAAATCAGGAAATTCGAAGAGGCGAAGAATCTTATAAACAGCGGCGAGATTCCTTACAAGACGAAAATAGGAAAACTGAAAAAGTTCGCCTTCAAGGAGGAGCCGCCGACTGACGTGAAGAATCTTTTGAGCGAGAAGGGTATTTCATGGGGGCTGGTCTGATGGGCCTGAATAATCAGATAATTTTTTATCTTAGAAGAGAGGCAAAAAGCGGTGACATGCGAGTGATAGCAAGGGCTCTTGAGAAAACCGGGGACAAATACACCAAATTGTTGCCTGATGAGCCTGACCTCGAATCGGCAATAAGGATTTTCGGGGCCAAGAAAGCGATATCGCCGTTCTTCAGAACGAAAACATTCACGTATTCCATATCGTCTTCGGGAGACAGTCTCGTGATATCCACTTCGCAGGGGGCGCTCGATGACAGCTACAATGTTCTGGATTTCGACGGGAAAGTAATGCCGAGAGAAGATGTGGAGAAGATGTGCCTGGACAACGCAAAGAGGTTCATTGAGATAGGTATAGTCGTGTGGAACGCCCTCCGGGAAACGCCTTATTTCGGCATTGGCGACTGCGGTTACCACCTTGACGCTGAGAATGATTACAACGAGGCCGCAAAGCATGCGAACTGGCTGAACTTTTACGGGCCCGAGCTTGTGAGGAAGTACGGCGGGGTGAAAAGAATGATGAAAGCGCCCGCCCATTTAGTGAGGGAGATTAAGGACGGCGTCCTTATAGCCAACGGGAGGTCGCCGTTCATGCCGGACTCCGAGAGGGCGGCGGCGAAGAAGGTCGTTGAATATCTGGGGGGTGGCGGAAAATGAAAACCGTGGCAGCGACATGCATAGTTTCGATCTTGGTCAGCCTTGTCCTTGCGGGCGCCGCAGAAATCGGCATCACGGATCCCGCGCCTGCTGACGGCGGCTCGGGAAGCAGCAGGGTGGCAGTTTCGATCGGTGTCGGCACACCGAACGTGACAATTGCGGCCACGCTGCAGAAGGAGCCACAAAACATCAGGGCAGAAATAAAAAATGGCAGGATTTCAGGGGAAATGAACATAACGCCTGGCAGCCTGGAAATTCCGGCCGAGCTTGACATGACAGGGGAGCCCGCGCTCCATGTAACGGTCGACCCAGACAGGGTGGTCGCAATAGAGGAGGGCGGAGCCGGAGGAGAGGAGGCGGTCCCGGTGACCGCTGCCGCTCCTGGCGAGGAGGGAAGGGCAGCAATTCCCG
>CAZLME010000085.1:0-6471 GCA_964560595.1 uncultured Actinomycetota bacterium | reverse complement strand
CCGGTCAAAAACAGTGGGCACTTCACATTCCACCTCTTCCAGAATTTCGGCGACTGCCTTATCTACGGTTATATCTTTATATGTTTCTTCATTATTATCTTTCATCCTGTTTAAACACCACCTTATATGGCTTATAAATCTTGTTAATCGTTTATATATTAATCCCTTATAATCAGACTTGCAGAGAGAACAGCTATGGTTCCCTGCTCGCCTGCAAATTACATTAAATCCTTAATAACTTCTTTAATCAGATTTACTGCTTTTGGATGTCTCATTACAAGAATATTAGCCCCGGAAAGCAGCATGCTCATACATGAAATGGCTTCCCAGTTTATTGCCCTTTCCTCCTGGCTGCCCCACTCCGGATATTCCTTTTCGCTTTCCTTGACTTCTTTTACTTTCCATACCTCAGGAGCAATATTGGTTACAATCGGCATCTGGGTCATTTTATCATCCTGCATTAGAGCAGCGATCTTTAATCTCTCCATCGCAGAATAACAGTATTCTATCCCATAACCCAGGCCGGAAGTTGATGGGTCCATGACTATTCTATCGGCAGGTAGGCCCAGCTGGGTAAGCAGTATATTCAACTGTTTTGCAATATTTACATCAAGCGGATTTAACGCAATTATATTGTTATTATAGCCTATCGCCGCTGCTGCTGTTGTTTTATAATTATCTTCTTCTACCCACCCCATCAAAATATTGCTGCCAGTATTTTTTTCTGAAACTTTTTTCATTGCTTCGGCAATTTTTTCCATCGGACCGGCTCCGTATACAATAAGCGGTTTATTTATGGATTCTCTGACTGTTACCGTGATTTCCGCTGCTTCTTCCGGGCTTATATTATCGCCTTCAGGGTTTATTCTTGTAAGTTTCAGACATATGGCATCCGCTCCATACTCATCAATACTCTTTTTTGCCCATTTTACAGGATCGTCGAAAACATCGCTGTAATATTTACCGATTATCTCCGGCCAATCAGCCGGTTTACTGTCATAAACTTCCATTGCAACAATCGGCCTGTTTGGTATTTCACCCTCAAAACTGTAAAAAGGGAGAGAACTCTCTCCCCCCGTTAAAATTTCCGCGTTATCTTTTCCAAGTCTTACTATATTAATAGCTCCGCTATAAGTATTTTTAGGAACCTGAAAACTCAAGTTTTCCTCCTCTCGTTTAATTAACGTTACTCATTTCATTTATATTTAACTTTACTTTTATATTTCACTTTACCCTGAATAAAGTAAACACATAATTACGCTATTTTATCATTTTTAATAGAAAACTACAGTCTATTTTTGCAATTTAACTCGCATAATTAAAGCTATCTTTAGAAAAAATTTTTTAAATCATACTCCAAGCTTTTTTATTAAATCATTTACTTTTTTAAAAGCAGGACTGTCACCGGGTATATCAAAAACATTTTTCTCATTAATATCCATTTCGTAAATATTGTTATCTTCATTTATAACACTCAGTAAATCAAGTCCTTTCGCTTCTATATAATTTTTAAGTCTGCCGTCAAGTTTACCTCTGACCATATTTACTATAAGAAATATTTTTTCCGCTTTTATATTCATTTCTTCTGAAAGTTCTCTTATCCTTGACGCAGCAAGAATTCCTTTAGGCGAAGGGTTGGAAATTATAAGCAGAAAATTAACATCACTGGTTGTCCTCCTGCTTAGATGTTCCATACCAGCTTCGTTATCCATTACAACATAGCTATAATTATCCTGCAGAATATCGATATATTTTTTAAAAAGATCATTTGCATAGCAGTAGCAGCCCGGACCTTCTCCCCTGCCCATTGCAAGCAAATCAAATCCTTTACTTTCAACCAATGCCTGATGGACATTCATCTCTACCAGCTGGTTCTTATAGATACCTCCGGAAAGACGCGGCGCCTGCTTTTTAAAATCTTCACGTATCATCCCGACAGTATTTATAAGTTTAACACCCAGGATCTCATTAAGATTAGAATTGGGATCGGCATCCAGAGCCAGTACGGTGCCTTTATTTTTCTCAATAAGACTCCTGATAATAAGAGCGCTTATTGTAGTTTTACCTGTTCCGCCTTTTCCGGCCAATGCAATTTTTACATTCATTTATAATATAATCTTTATTTAAATCTGCTTTTTATTTTTTTATCAGATGGATATAAGCTTTCTTCAACAGAAGGAAAATCTTTCATATCGGTATAAGGCAGAAATAAGCCTGCCACGTATCTATCCATAAATTTCATGTTAACACTTAATTCAATATAAGTGATATGGTCCGCAATTTCTGAACTCTGCTTATATTTATCTTCCGAAAGCAAACTGAGATAAGCTCCTGTGACCGATGTATTACCCAGGAAAAAATACTTTTTGATTTCAACATCCGGAAGCATTCCAATAACTATGGCATTCTTAACATAAAGATGTCTTCCAAGGCCTCCCGCTATATATATTTTCACCAGATCATCTACGTTTAAATCAACTTCTTCCAGCAATGTTTTTATTCCCGCATAAATAGCAGCTTTTGCTCTTATTAGGTTATCAACATCAACTTCACTTATATATATATCCCTTCCATTTGCGCTGTCCTTTCCATTAACTAAAACATAATGACAGATTTTATCTTCACATTTAAGATATTTATTCCCTATCTCCTGATTAAATTTACCTTTCCTGTCAATAACTCCTTTAAGGTACATTTCACCAATCACATCGATTAGCCCGGAGCCGCAAATGCCTGTCGGCTTGCTTCCTCCAATCACTTCAACCTGACATTTATATGTCCGTTGATCTATCGATACTTTTTCAATAGCTCCGTCTACCGCCCTGATTCCGCACTTTACTCCTCCGCCTTCAAAAGCCGGCCCTGCAGAACAGGAAGCTCCCATCATCCATTCGGAATTCCCAACCACAAGTTCTCCGTTAGTACCCAGATCCAAAAAAAGAGTCAGTTCTTCTTTTTTATACATATCCGTTGCCAGGATGCCTGATGTTATATCACCACCAAGGTAACTCGCTACACCCTTTATGCTATATACATAAGCATTCTTAATATGCTTTATATTGACCTCACTGGCAGTAGAGCCCGGAAATTTGTTAGCTACGGTAACATAGGGCTCTTCCCTTATATACCTGGGGGAAACACCATAAAAGAGATGCATCATGGTAGAGTTTCCGGCAACCATCACTGAAACAATATTATCTGCATCCACACGGGAATTAAACAGCAATTTCCATATCAGATTATTAATTGAATCTACCACTATTTCCCTTAATTTTTCCAATCCGCCTTTTTTACCTGCATAAATTATCCTGTTGATTATATCCTCGCCAAATTTTATCTGAGGATTATATTCCGATTCCGTACTTATTATCTTTCCGTTTCCCAGGTCTACAAGATAAATAACAAGAGATGTGGTTCCAATATCCAGAGCCAGCCCATAACATTTACTGCCTGTTTTCCCCGGCTGGATATCAATAAGTGTGCCGTTTTCTTTATCAACTGTTACTGTAATTTCCCAATTTTTCTCCCTTAAAACCCAGGGCAGCTTTCTCGTTATATGAATGGGCACTATACAGTTTTCAATGCCTAAATTTTCTCTGATACTTTTCTTTAAACGATATAAGTCACTGGTTCCATAGCTCAGCGATGGTTTTTCTACAGTTATAGCTTCTTTTTTTATCCATGGTTTTATTTGAACCGATGAGATTTCACTCTTGCTGATATCGGAATATTTTTTAGATTTTATTTCTGTAAATATGCCCTCAACTATTTTTGCCCTGACTTTTCGCTGCCGTGGGATTTCTACAATTAAATCGCTTTCTACTTTCGACAGGCATGAGAGAATATAACCTTTTTCTTTTTTCCCCGGTGATATAAATTTGGTTTTTTTAGTGCTGACTTTTCCTTCTTTCACTTTTACCATACACCTGCCGCAGGTCCCGACACCACCGCAGGATGAATCTATTTGTATTCCGCTTTCAAGTATCGCCTGCCGTAGATTATAATTTGGAGAAACTTTGATAGATTTGCCGCTCGGAACAAATTTAATCGAATATTTTTTTTGGTTGCTCATTATTAAATTCTTAACCTTATAAGATAAAAGATGCTATTAAGCTAAGGTTAAATAATTAAGAATTTGAAACAGTATTTATTTACCAATTTTAAAAATTATATTATATACCCAATTAAAAATCAAAATAGAAAGACAACTATAACCTGGCTGCCTTTCTATTTCTTATTACTATATCTATTATTTATTTCCATTTTTTTGTATATCAATCAGAGATAAATTTAAATTACCCGGTTAACGGGTTTTTGCCATAAATATACTATCCTTTTATTCTATTGCTCCTCTACACTTAATGTTATAGAGGTCTTCCCGTCAGCATCTGAGAGCCATAACCATAAATTATAGGGATCTTTGCTGGCATCAAACATAGTTGTCTTTACACCATCACTCTCACTGGTATATTCACTGTTAATATTCCAGCCTCCAAGCTGGTTTCTATACCAGTTAGCTACTTTATCCATTGCATCACTACTTGTGGCAGTGACTAAAAAATTTGTTTTGCCATCCTGCGTAATCTTCGAGGAAGATGCAATTGTCATATCAAGATATAAGGGAACTATTCCTGGAAATCCATCCGGCAGTTCAGCTCCTTCTCCAATGACCGTTTCTCCTTCATCTGTTTTTATAGTCGTCTGGTTTCCTGTTGAATCAACCGTTGTCCCGGTTTCCTTTTCAATAGCTTTCTCTACAATTCTCTCTGCCATTCCCGGACCTTGTCTACATCCCCCCAAAAAAAGAAGCATAAAGACTGCCATGCTTATTATTGTTATCGCCACTAAAACTCTTTTCATTTTATCCCCTTTCTTTCCGCTCTTTATGTTGCAGCATTTTCTGATTATTTATTAGAGCATTTATCATTTTACTAAAATAAAGCTTTTTATCAAACACTGTAAATAAAGAATTTCAAAGAATAACTATGATTATTTAAACTACTTAATGCCTCTCGCCAATATCCTTTATTGGTTATTTTTCAATATCCAGCTTGTAAAAACTCATAAAAGCTTCTTCGGGTATTTCAACCCTGCCGATTTTCTTCATTTTTTTCTTACCCATTTTCTGTTTCTCAAGGACTTTTCTTTTTCTTGTTATATCTCCGCCGTAAAGTCCCGCAGTTACATCCTTTCTGTAGGGAGCTATTCTTTCCCTGGCAATAACTCTCTTTCCGATTGCAGCCTGAATTGATACTTCAAAATTTTGCCTGGGAACTATTTTTCTTAGTTTTTGTGTTATTTCCCTCCCCGCCTGATAAGCTTTTCCCCTGTGTACTATGGTGGAAAGGTCATCAATCCTATCCCCTGCAATCAATATATCCAGTTTTGCAAGATCAGACTCGCGGTATTCAAGAAGTTCATAATCAAGAGAGGCAAAGCCGGAAGTTATTGATTTCAAAAGGTTAAAAAAATCTACAATTATTTCTGAAAGCGGCAAGGCATATTTAATTTCCACTCTTTCCCGTGAAATATACTGCATATCTTTAAAATTACCTCTTTTCTGGTTTGCCAGTTTCATAACATCCCCGATGTAGTCTTTTGGTGTAATTATAGTTGCTTCTACATACGGTTCTTCTATTTTCAACAATTTCTCCTGTTCAGGAAAATCAGAAGGCCTTTTTACTTCAATTACCGAATTATCGCTCTTCGTTAGTCTGTATGCTACATTGGGTGCAGATGTAAGCAGTTTTAATTTATATTCCCTTTCAAGCCTTTCCTTTATGATCTCCATATGGAGAAGCCCCAGAAAGCCGCACCTGAATCCAAATCCAAGTGCACTTGAAGATTCGGGAGCAAAATCCAGAGAAGCATCATTCAGTGAAAGTTTTCCCAGGGCATCCCTTAAGTTTTCATAGTCTCCGCCCTCTGTAGGAAATAAACCCGAGTAAACCATGGGTTTTGGCTTTTTATATCCGGGAAGACTTTCCCCCGAAGGATTTTTAAAAGCTGTAATGGTATCACCTACCATTATATTCCCCACTTCCTTAATCCCGGTAATGATATATCCGACTTCACCTGCAGTAAGGCTTTCTTTTTCTATCATATCAGGCCCTAATATACCTGCTTCTTCAACTTCGCTGGTGAAATTTTCTCCCATGAACTTAATTTTACTGCCTTTACTTATTGTTCCGTTTACAACCCTTATAAGAACCACCACTCCCCTGTAAGAGTTATATTGTGAATCGAAGATCAATGCCTGGAGCAGCCCGTCGGGATTTCCACCAGGATGAGGTATATCGGTTACTATCCTTTCCAGTATTCCCTCAATTCCATAACCTGTTTTCGCACTCACTTTAAGTATTTTTTCTTCCCTGACATCCAGTATGCTTCCGAGCTCCATCGTAACTTCTTCGATTCTTGCACTTTTTAAGTCAATCTTGTTGATAACCGGTATTATCTCCAGGTTATTAT
>CAZLME010000084.1:0-6670 GCA_964560595.1 uncultured Actinomycetota bacterium | reverse complement strand
TATATTCAAAACATACTGTATCAATGCAAATTCCAGTAAAACTGCTTCATTTTTTAAAAAGACAAACCTTGAACCCGAAATTTTTGCTGCCCTTTTTTCATCAAGTATATCCAGACTTACTCCAAGATCATTATGGTTTCTTGGTTCAAAATCAAATTCAGGTTTACTGCCGTAATAAGATTGGACCACATTTCCACTTTCATCCTTCCCTACGGGTGTAGTCTCATGAGACAGGTTGGGATACATTGAAAAATGCTTAAAAAACTTATCTTCCAGATCTGCGAGTTCTGCTTCCATTTTATCCAGGTCCTTATTTAACTTTTTCATAAGGCCAATTTTTTTATTCTTTTCTTCATTTTTTAGCCCCGGCAGTGTTTTTGAAGCCAGATTTTTTTCAAATCTCAATCCGTCAATCTTAAATATTAAATCTCTTTTTTTTCTGTCCAGTTCGACTCCAATAGAAGTATCGATTTTTAAGCCTCTTTTTTCCATTTCCGATTTAAAGATCTGAGGATTTTTTCTAAATAGCTCTACATCAATCATCTGTCTTCTCCGCTATCATCATTTTTATTTTTTTATGTCTTCAATCCATTTAGGGTAAGAACCTAAAATTTTAACAAGATATACGCTTTTTCTTAGAGCCTCTATCACTTTAAAAACATTGTCATCATGCAGATGGCCATCGAGATCTATCATGAATACATAATCTCCGAGATTTTTTTTAGCCGGCCTTGATTCAAGCCTGGTTAAATTAATATCTCTATTGGCAAATTCTTTCAATATTTTATATAAGCTACCGGGTCTATCTTCTTTAAGAAAACAAACTATTGAAGTTTTATCGTTGCCCGTTTTTGTCTGTATTTTATTTCCTAATAAAACAAATCTTGTTTTATTATCTTTATTATCTTCAATGTCATTCTCTATTATCTCCAGGCCATAAATCTTTGCCGCTGTTTTTGTTCCTATTGCAGCTACGTCATTATCCTCTCTTTTTAAGATTTTGACAGCCTCGGCAGTGCTATTTGCTGCGATTATTTCGGCACCTTTTAAATTAGTTGACAAAAAATTCCTGCACTGCGCAGTGGCATGCGGATGCGATATCACTTTTTTTATATCTTTAAGTCTAATTTTTTTCTTGCCGATCAGGCTGTGTTTAACAGGAATAGTAACCTCTCCTATTATCTTTGCTTCACTTTCAAAGGTGAGAATATCCTGGGTAATATTTACCGAGCCTTCAATAGAATTTTCTATTGGCACCAATCCCTCATCAGCTTCACCTCTGTCCACGCTCTTTATTACCTCTGCAACTGTAGAATAAGGCAGCTTTTTTATATTGGCGGTATCCTTAATAAACCTATCCAGGGCTTCCTCTGTAAATGTTCCGGGCGGGCCCAGATATGATATTTTCTTTTCTGTATTCATATTTATAATATATTTTTAATAATATATTTAATTTTTGACTGATTATGGTAAAAATTGTCTTCTGTGCATTCTGCTTTGGTTGAAAATGATATAAAACAAAACAAGCTCTATAAATTAGAATATCTCTTATGGAAGAAAATCCATGGGATTCTGGGGAGTACCATTTACCAGGACTTCGTAATGCAGATGTGTCCCGGTACTGTTTCCGCTGCTTCCCATTGCTCCTATGCTATCACCTTTGGCCACCTCGTCTCCAACATTGACATACATGCTGCTGAGATGAGCATAAACCGTTGTATATCCAAACCCATGATAAATCATAATTTTCCTGCCGTAACCTCCGTGCCATCCGGCATAAATTACTACCCCGCTTGCAGTTGCCTGTATATTGGTACCTGTTTTATTTGCAATATCCAGCCCTTTATGCCTGTAGCCGCTCCTTCTTTCTCCGAAGAGAGATGTAATCTTGCCCCAGGTCGGCCACATGTCAGGCGTATGTTCCATTAGGTATATATGGTCTTCCATGTCCTGCTTGTCCTGTGAAAGTATCTCGGATAGATCAGGAGCAGTACTCAGAAGTTCGTCAAGAAGTGCATCTATATCATCCAGCCCTTCTTCCTGGTCACTTATATAATAATAAATCTCATTCGGGTCTTCTTCAAATTCAATGTTAGAACTTAAATCTGCGGTATAAATTGCTACTTCTCCTTCATATCCGCCTTTCCCTGTTATATCCCTGACCATGCTGTCCAGATCCTCGACTTCCTTTAAATAACTTTCTAAAACTTTTGTTTTTGTTTCTACCTCTTTAGTCTTTTTTTCCAGATTTGCCAGTTCTACATCTTTATAGGTAATTTTATATTTAGCTCTTTCAAGTTCGGCCACTTTCTCATCAAATTTTTGCCGGATGATAAATAAATTAGAAACTAAAATCACAGCAGAAGCTACTATTATTATTGTAATAATAAATAATAATCTTAGCAGGTTATGAGTAATTTTTATCTTTCGTATACCTGACTTTGCATCTGATAAAATCAGTAACGTAAAAGACTTATTTTTTTTATTTTCCATAAAAGGAAACTTTTAAGTTTTAAAATTAATTACATTATTATAACCGATAATTTTAATATATAAAACCTTTTTATATTACTGCTGTAAACACACCCAGGTATTATGGGAGTAAAAAATCAAAGGTACGGTTTTGTTCTAATCTTCCATAATAAATCTAAAATTAGCCTTATTGTTGCCTAAAAATACTTCATCGGGTACAGGGCCCGCATTTATTTCAAGTTCACATTTTCTGCCAGGGTAAGCAGGAAACCCCGATATAGTTACTGTCTTTTGCTGAGAGGGATCGATTGTTTCTATAGTGTATTCTTTTGTTTCAGAAATGTTATCCTGGGTCATATACTTCATAGTCACCTTTACATTATTTTCTATTACATTACCCTGATTTTGTATGGCAATAGCAACACTGATTGCATTCCCCTTACCCAATACCCAGTAATCGCCGTGATTATTCTTAACCTCGGGATTAAATACTATGGTATCATCAATAACTGCTACACCTCTTCTTGCCTGCAACTCGGATACAGATTTGATTTTTGAAATAAAACTCATCACGCTCTGGTTATCTGTAAGGTTTTTATCCTTAAGAACGACTGAATCAATTATGGTCAGGTTATAAATATCAAGTTTCTCGCCTGATTCTTTTAATTTATCCTGGAAATACAAATATATTTCATCACTCATAAACATATATAGAAAGGTTTTCGTTATCTGCGCAGTAGATATATCCATATCAAGATCCTGAAGTGCGTTAAATATAGCCGGTCTGAAATCTTCATAAGCTTTATTTCTCATCTCAAACACTAATTCTAGATATCCATGTGCGACTTCAAAAAATTCAGGGGGAACCAGTTCGCCACATCCCTCTAAAACTACTTTACTTTCCTCTATTATATCCAGAAGCTCACCATCCAGATTCTCTCTGGTGGTTTCACTCGCCCTATCAAGAATAGTAAAAAATTTGTATGAGATTTTATTGGATTGTTGAATCAGAACTGAAATAGAGTTTACATAATCAGAAATGGTTGATCTCTCTACATCGGTCAGTTCTTTCCTCCCCTCTTCACAACTCCATAAACCTGAAAGCCAGCTTGCAATTACCACACCAATAATAATCATTATTATTAAAGTTATGATTGATTCTTTTCTGCCTCTTCTCTCCAAGAAAACCCTTTCTGATTTTTAAGAAATAAAGATTTTTAAATATTTTAAAAATCAGCTTATATTATATAAACGAATATTGCAAAACTCAATTTATACATTGAATTTAAACAGGGCAATATCTCCATCTTTCATCATATAGTCCTTTCCCTCACGGCGGACAAGCCCCTTTTCCTTTGCCTCTGCGTATGAGCCAATACTAATAAGAGTATCATAACCTATAATTTCAACACATATAAATCCTTTTTGAAAATCTGTGTGTATTTTTCCCGCAGCCTCGGGCGCTCTGGTTCCTTCCTTAACGGTCCATGCCCTTATCTCCGGGAGCTTTATGGTTATAAAACTAATGAGTCCCAGCAGCTTGTAGCAGGTTTTTATCAATCTATCCATGCCTGATGTGGATATGCCCAGTTCTTTCATGAATAATTCTCTTTCGCCGGAATCAAGTTGTAATAACTCTTCCTCAATCTTAGCGCTCACCATTATTACCTCTGACCCTTCCCCGGAAGCATGCTGACAGAGTTCTTTTACAGCGAGTACATTTTCCATATATTTTCCCAGATCATCTTCATCCACATTTGCAGCATATAAAACAGGCTTGCTAGAAATTAAAAAAAGCTGATTTGCGGCTGCCCTCTCTTCCTCGTTTAATTCTATATTCTTGACTGGGATCCCCTTTAGTAAGCCATCTTTTACTTTACTTAATAACTCATGTTCCAATATGTATTTCCTGTCCCCACTTTTTATCATTCTTTGAGTTTTCTCAATCCTGTTTTCAATACTTTCAAGATCTGAGAGAATTAATTCCATATTAACTACTTCAATATCCCTTACAGGTTCTATACCGGAATATACATGTGATACATTTTCATCCCTGAAACATCTCACAACATGAATAACAGCATCCACTTCACGGATATGGGATAGAAATTTATTGCCCAGACCTTCACCTTTACTGGCTCCTTTTATCAGTCCGGCTATATCTACAAATTCAATTGCGGCAGGAATAACTTTTTCCGGCTTTACTATTTTTGCTAATTCTTCAAGTCTTTCATCAGGAACAGGTACTGTAGCAATATTGGGTTCTACTGTGCAAAATGGATAATTTGAGATTATTGCCCCTGCAGCCGTTATTGCATTAAAAAGTGTGCTTTTACCTACATTTGGAAGACCTATTATTCCTAATTTAATGTTAATCTCCCGTGTTATATTTTATTATTTATTATAATAATAAAATATTTATTTAAAAAATGCAGTATTTATTCCCCTATTATCTTATTTTTTTCCAAGCAGCATTTTTATTTCTTTAAGCTCCCTTAAAATATCTTCAAAAACAGATATTTTATCTACCGTCTGCACTCTTTCCCTACTTATATCTGCACTGCCTAAAGTGTAAGTTGAATCCTTTACTTTTTTTATAATAGTATCCCTGGTTTTTTCAAGTTCCCTTATACCGTTTATTTTAAGTTCTGCTTTTTCTCCCTGTTTCCCCCCGGCACCTGCGGTCTGCACATGGATGGTCCCGATATTATAATATCTCTGCATCGGTCCCTGAATTACATCTACATTGGTTATTTTTGAGTATGGAACTGTAACATGCTTTTTCCATACCACTCCGCCCTTCATTTTTACTCCTTCATCGTCAATATAATATTCAAGAGCATTGAAGGCAGCCGGAATCCATATAATTGCAAGGATAGAAATTATAGCCAGGAGAAAAGCCATAACTACTACGACCCATGTCTCCGCTATAAACAGGAAACTAATAATATAAAGTACCTCAAGCACAAGAAAAACCGCCCAGGTTATTATCCACAGGGTTTTTAGTTCCTTTTCAGGTTTTAATTTTATTATTTCCATTATTACTCCCCTTCTTAATAAACTCTATAAAACATAAAATTATCAGAATAAATAAATTATTTCTATATATACATTCAATAAATACAATATTATTTGCCATTTATAGTTTTAACCGCTCTTTTTAAGAAGTACTTTAAGATTTCTTGCCAGCATACCGGCATAATCTTCAAGACCTAAAAGCTTTATCTTATCCATAATTGAAGAAGGAAGTTTCTCAATTGGCTTATCCTGAAGTATAATTTCAGTTTCTTCTTCAGTAAACTCTTCTGCGTCTTCAACCCAGTCAATAAAGGGTTTATTATAGGTACATACAATCTGGCATCTAATACAGCCAACCAGACAATTGTGGGATTGAGGCTTAACCCAGGCCGGAAAATCTCCAGGTTCTTCGTTAAAGAAAGTTAAGCAACGCTCGGCCTGAATTAAAAAACGCCTTACTGTAATGGCTCCGGTAGGGCAGCTTTTTATACATTCTCTGCATTCCAGACAGTCTTCTAATTCTTTTTTTCCATACCAGTTCTCATAATCACAACTAATATTTGAAAAAAAAGAGGCAATATGAAAAAAGCTTCCAAATTCGCGGATATAAGAGATATTATTCTTTCCATACCATGTTAATCCGCTGTATGCTGCTATTAACTTTTCAGGAACCCGTGACCGTGTATGCAATACTTTATATCCCGTACCTTCAAGATAACAGTCAAGAATATCTTTTATTTTTAGATTTATTTTTCTCTGGCCTATATAGGCAGGTGGTACTATAACAGATAAACGTTTGTTTTCAATATTAAAGTATATCCGGTTCTGAGGTCGGGGAACAGCAATAATTATTACAGATTCAGGCCTAAAAGGATACCTGCCTTCTTCAATATTATACGAAAAGTTACTCAAGTATAATTTATATATAGCCTTATATATATATTTAGTTTTATATAAATCATTGATTTCATCTTCAAGTTCTTTTAATCTTTGGAAAGGAATAATCCCGGCCTTATAATTATATTTCCTTAAAAAATTATTTAAATTCTCAATCAATAGAATGCCCTCCTGTTAATAGAATCCAATAAATTTATAAATACTTTAATTCAAAAGTACTAATAAAAAGATGGTGGAGATGAGCGGAGTTGAACCGCCGACCTCTTGTCTGCCAGACAAGCGT
>CAZLME010000083.1:0-6740 GCA_964560595.1 uncultured Actinomycetota bacterium | reverse complement strand
GAATCGCACAATAGCTTAAAATATGACTATGAAGTATCAACCGATAAACTTGATTACCTGGTCAGCCAGCTGAGTGAGATTAAAGGAGTATATGGTGCAAGATTGATGGGAGCAGGTTTTGGGGGGAGTATTATCAGTATTGTCAGGAAAGACAAAATCGGCAATATTAGTGATACGTTGGGTGCAAGGTTTTTAGAGAAATTCAATAATACTCCTGATTTTATAGAATGCCTGCCCTCAGACGGTACCAGGAGAGTGAGAGTTAACGATTTATGAAAGAAATGAAGGAAAAAAAATTTAAGTTAAAAAAAAATATGCCGGTGAAATATGAGATTAACAGAACCGGGAATAATAAAAACAAGCAGTCTAATAAAAATTTGATTAGCAAAAACTGCGGGAAAGGTCCAAATCTTAAAAAGAAAGCAATAATAAAAGAAGACGGCAGATATTTGATTTATTATGACTTTTAGGTATAGTTTTATAAGTAATAATCAAATATAAAACATTAAAGAACAGGTAATGGAGGTATAAAATATTAGAACTGCGTTATGACCCGATTAAAAATAAATGGGTGGCTATGGCAACTAAAAGGCAGGAAAGGACCTTTTTGCCGCCAAAAGATTTTTGTCCTCTTTGCCCGACAAAAAATAGGAAAATTATTACTGAGATTCCCCAGGACAGTTATGATATTGTAGTTTTTGAGAATAAATTCCCCACATTTAGCAGAAATCCGGATGAATTAAATTTTTTTGATGAGCTAAATAATGAAAACCTTTTATCTTATTCAAAGATGCAGTCTAAAGGAATTTGTGAAGTTGTTTCTTACACACAAAACCATGATTTATTCTTAGAAGATATGCCGGTACAAAAAATCAGTAATTTAGTAAAAGTCTGGCAGGACAGGTATTTAAACCTGGGGAAAAAAAGTTTTATTAAATATGTTTTTATCTTTGAAAATAAAGGGAAAGAAATAGGTGTTACTCTTTTTCATCCGCACGGTCAGATATATGCATTTCCCTATATACCACCGGTAGTTTTAGAAGAATTAAAATCCTCCAAAAAATTTTCCAAAAAAAATAAAAAATGTCTTCACTGCACTATAATTGAGAAGGAACTAAAGGATAAAAAAAGGATTGTTATTAAAAATAAAGATTTTATTGCGTTTATACCTTTTTATGCAGGCTGGCCATATGAAGTACATATTTATTCTTTAAGACATCTGGGTAGCATATGTGAACTGAATGAAAAAGAAATTTCTTCTCTATCAATAATAATTAAAGAACTTATAAATAGTTATAATAAGTTATTTGACTTTAGGATGCCTTACGTAATGGTAATCCACCAGATACCAACTGACGGTAAGGACTATGGTTATTATCATTTTCATTTTGAATTTTATCCCCCGTACAGGACGAAAAATAAACTTAAATATATGGCGGGGTGTGAGCTGGGAGCAGGCACATTTATTAATGATACTTTGCCTGAGGAAAAAGCTGCTGAATTGAAAAATATTATTGGAAAAAATAAAATAAAGAGTAAAATTAGCAATACAAAACTCGATTTGTAAATCCGGTAAGAATTCTTACCGGTAAAAATATTAAAATATTAAAGAAGTAATTAATATGGCAAATAAAAGAAAAAAACAAAAAATTGATAATACACACTCAAAAATGATGACTGAACTTATGATGGATTCTCTTATGGAACTCATTCCGGATAGTATATATTTTAAAGATCTTGAGAGTAGGATCATAAGGGTAAATAGAGCCTGTGCGACACAAGCTTATAAATTTAAAACCCCTGAAGAAGCAATTGGTAAGACCGATTTTGATTTCTTTTCTAAAGAACATGCTGAACAGGCATTCAGAGATGAGCAGCACATAATAGAAACAGGAAAACCTATCGTAAACTTTGAAGAGAAAGAAACATGGGCACATGAGAAGGTACCAAGGTGGATATCAACAACAAAAATGCCTTTTTATAATAAAGAGGGTAATATTATTGGTACATTTGGTGTTTCCCGAGACATAACAGATAGAAAGAAAGCAGAGGAAAAAGTAGAGTACCTTTCCTTTCATGATACCCTTACAGGGCTTTATAACAGAGCTTTTTTTGAAGAAGAACTAAGAAGATTGGATGCACCAAGACAGCTCCCCTTAACCATAGTAATGGGAGATTTAAACGGGCTAAAGGTAATAAATGATGCATACGGACATGCAGAAGGAGACATATTCTTAAAAAGTATAGCCGATGTTTTAAAAGCTTCCTTTAGAGAAGAAGATATAGTATCAAGATGGGGAGGAGATGAGTTTATAATAATACTTCCAAGAGCCACCTCTTTAGATGCAAGAAGTATTATAAAAAGGGTACAGCTAAAATGCAGTAAAAAAAGTTCAAAGAAGATGCCATTAAGTGTATCTCTCGGCGTCTCAACAAAGAAAAACCCCAAAGAAAATATTGAGGATATCATTAAACAAGCTGAAAGTATGATGTATAAAAATAAGATTAGAGACAGTAGGTCTATCAATGAAAACCTTGTAGAATCACTTAAAGAGAGCTTGAAAAAAAGAGAACCAAGAGAAAGTATAAAAGTTGAAAAAGTTGAAGAATATGCAATTACGCTGGGAAAGAAATTAAAACTATCCAATAAAAAGCTTGAAGAGCTAAGGCTTCTAATAAATCTTCACAATATAGGAAAAATAGCGCTTGTTGATGAGATAATGTCTAAAGAAGGAAGGCTTTCAAGGGAGGAGTGGGATATAATAAAAGAGCTCCCCTTGATAGGATACCGTATCGCAGAAGCATCTGAGCAGCTTAGGCCAATAGCAGAGTCCATATTATCCCATCATGAATGGTATAACGGAAGCGGATATCCGAGAGGCATAAAGGGTGAGGAGATTCCAGTAATATCAAGGATATCATCTCTTATTAATGCTTATGAAGCGATGATATCTGACAGGCCTTATAGAAAGAAAATGACAAAAAAAGAAGCTATGAAGGAAATTAAACATTGCAGCGGCACACAATTTGATCCTAAAATAGCAGAGGCTTTTGTAAAGCTGTTGGAAAAGGAAAAGGAGGAAGAATAATCATAATTTATAATTATTGGTAATAGGGTATCTTCTGTCTTTTCCAAATGCCCGTGGCGTTATTTTAATACCGGGAGAACCCTGTCTTCTTTTATATTCACTTGAGTCTACCATATTAATTATTTCCCTGACTGTTTTCTTATTAAAACCTTTTTTTACAATTGATTGAAAGTCCAGATTATCTTCTATATATGCTTTAAGTACAGGATCCAGTATCTTGTAAGGGGGTAATTTATCTTCATCTTTCTGATCCGGCTTGAGTTCAGCAGAGGGAACTTTATTAAGAATATTTTTTGGGATTATATTTGAGTATTTTTTATTTATAAATTTACAAATACGGTAAACCATTGTCTTATATACATCCTTGATTGGTGAAAAACCGCCGGCCATATCACCGTAAAGAGTACAGTATCCGACACTTATTTCGCTTTTATTTCCCGTAGATAATACAAGCCAGTTATTCTCATTAGACAAGGCCATTATAATACTTCCCCTTATACGAGCCTGTATATTTTCCTTAGTGGCATTAATTTCGGGATTTTTAAATAAAAAATTTAAATTTTTAATATAGCTTTTATATATATCAGAAATAGAGATTCTAATGTATTCGATACCAAGATTCCGGCATAATTCTTCAGAGTCTTTAATGCTTCCAGCAGAAGAAAAAGGTGAGGGCATTAATACCCCGCTGACGTTTTCTTTTCCAAGAGCAAGCGAAGCTATTACTATAGTGAGTGCTGAATCTATACCACCGCTTAAAGCAATAACAACCTTCTTGAATTTATTTTTTCTAACATAGTCTTTTGTGCCAAGAATTAAAGCCTCCAGCATTTCTTCTTCTGAACAGGAGATATTTTGCCCAAGCGTATAGCTGCTTTTATTTGTGTGTTTTATTATTTTGTTCTTTTTCTTTTCTGGATAATATTCTAAATCAATAAAGGACGGGGTTTTACGATATTTTAATGACTCGATTTCCTTATTTTTAAGAAGCTCTCCGTTTACGATTCTTGGATGTTCTACTTCTAAAGTCTTATAATCGTATATTAAAACATCCTCTGAAAATGGCTTTGCGCAGGCTAAAATTTTGCCTTTTTTGCTTATAATTAAACTGTTACCGTCAAATACCAGTTCATCCTGGCCGCCCACCATATTTAGATAAACCACGTTTATACTGTTTCCTATAGCGGCATTAGATAAAACATTCACTCTTTCTTTAATTTTTTCTGTATGATACGGAGATGCAGATATGTTTATTAAAAGCTCTGCTCCACCAAGAATAGCCTGATCTCTTACCGGTCCTTCCGGATGGAAAATATCCTCGCATATAGTAATTCCAATAAGGGCATCTGCTATTTTGAAAATATAATTTTCACTGCCTTTTTTAAAGTATCTTTCCTCGTCAAAAACGGAGTAATTTGGGAGAAGCTGCTTATTATATACGGATTTAATCTGTTTATTATAAATTACTGCTGCAGAATTATATATTCCAGTTTTTTCCTTATTAACAAAACCAATAACCGCAATTATATTTGAAGTCAGCTTTTTCAGCTTCTGTATATATCTTATATTTTCATTAATAAAGGCACTTTTAAAAAGTAAATCCTCAGGGGGATATCCAGTAATGCAAAGTTCGGGAAATACTGCTATATCCGCTTCAACTGTTTTTGCTTTCTCAATATGATAGGCAATGAGATTATGATTTCCTTGAAGATCACCAACAGCCGGATTTATTTGCGCGAGGTATAATCTTATAATAGAAATTCTTACTCCTTTTATAAAAAGTTGTTAAATGTTAATTTATCTATTTCTAATTTAGATATTCTAAATTTAATTATAATACTTTTTAACAATTTAATTTACTTCCGGTGCAACGGAGATATTCTTCTCAGATCTGATATTATTTTTGGGATTACTTCCAGAAAATAATCCACTTCTTCTTTTGTGTTTTCAAAACCCAGCGTGATTCTTAGAGAACCATAAGCGTCCTGGCTTGAAAGCCCCATTGCAATAAGCGTATGAGAAGGTTTTAGGGACGAAGAAGAACAGGCGGAACCGCTCGATGCGGCTATGCCTGCATGATCAAGCCTCAGCACTATTGATTCTCCCTCTATATATTTAAAGGAAAAGTTACAGTTCCCTGGAAGCCTTCTGGAAGGATGACCATTAAGCCTGACATCATCAATTTTACTTAGCAGTTCTTTAATAAGATAATCCCTTAAATTTGTAACCTCTGATATTTTTTTGTAAAGATTTTTCTGATTTATTTCCGCAGCCTTTGCAAGCCCTGCGATTCCCGGAATATTTTCTGTGCCTGATCTTATTCCCCTTTCATGACCCCCGCCGAGAATTTGCGGCATTATCCTGATGCCCTTTCTTATATAAAGAGCTCCAACCCCCTTAGGGCCGTATATTTTATGTCCGGAAAGAGATAAAAGGTCGACGTTTAACCAGTTAACATCTGTTTCTATATTAGAAAAACTCTGCACAGCATCGGTATGAAAGATAATGTTCCGCTCCTTTAGTATTTTTCCTATCTCCCCAACAGGCTGAATTGTTCCAACAATATTATTTGCGTGCATAATGGTTACCAGTATGGTTTTAGCGGTTAAAGATTTTTTTACATCCTGTGGATCTATGAAACCAAATTTGTCCACAGGAACGAAGGATACCTTAAAACCCTGCCGGGACAATTTTTTTAAAGGCATGTGCACAGCGGGATGCTCAATTTCAGATGTGATTATATGGTTACCCTTCTTTTTGTATGCCTCTGCCACTCCTGCTATTGCAAGATTATCGCTCTCAGTTCCGCTGCCTGTAAAAATTATTTCCTTAGGATTGGCCCCGAGCGATTTTGCAACTATGCTTCTTGAATGTTCCAGTATTTCCCTTGCTTTGAGGCCCGGTGAGTGAGGTTCGGAGGCATTGCCATAATGAACTGTAAAACACTTATTGATTTCTTCAACGACTTCCGGAAGAACAGGAGTAGTGGCACTGTGGTCAAAATATATATATTTAAGAGTTTTATCCATAATTTTTTAATTACCTTTATTAATAATGCGAAGAAAAAATTATCACTGATCTTTAATACTGTCAATGATTTATATAATAGATTTTTTAGAAAAAAAGTACAATCAGGCTGAATGCTAATCAGAATATACTTACAATAGCTTAATATTATTAGCTTATATCTTAATTTAAGAGGTTTATTTGTAAAAGTTAATTAAAATTATTAAAATTATAATTTATCATCACATTATTATTTTAATGAGAAAAAATGTTAAAAAACATATTGCAGTATATAGATAAAATTCTCCAGCATACAAATGAGATATTTATTATTAAGGATGCTGAAAATAATATTCTTTTTATAAACGAAAAGATAAGAGATTACGGGTATGATCCCGGGAGCCTTATAGGCAAGAGTTATTTAAGCCTGCTCTCTTCAAAGCATAAAGGAAAAAGATTTAAAGAAATTGTTGATAATAAAAAGGCATTGAATTATGAGGTGGAATTTGTAAAGAGTGACGGTACAATTGTAAATGCTCTGGCAAGTAATTCTCCGGTCTTAGACGATAATGAGAAGATCTTATTTGTAATTTCTACGCTTGCAGATATAACTCCATACAAACAGTTACAAAAAAAACTCATTCA
>CAZLME010000082.1:0-6836 GCA_964560595.1 uncultured Actinomycetota bacterium | reverse complement strand
TTTTTACAGAAAATCCAACAGAGAAGTCTTTAACACAATTATGGAATTATATGTAAAAGGAGAGCCTGCTGACCCGATAACAGTTGCAGACTGTCTTAAAAAGAAAGGACTGCTTGATGAAGTAGGAGGAAAAACTTTTATCCACTCTCTTATAAGTAATATTCCTCTGGCTGCAAACGCTGTATATTACGCCCGGATTGTAAAAAATCATTCCATCTTAAGAAAGCTGATTTATGCTGCTACCGAGATAGCAACAATGGGCTATGAAGTTCCCGATGATCTGCAGTCAACTGTGGATAAAGCGCAGCAGCTGGTGTTTTCCGTATATAAAGATTTAAACAGGGGAAGTGCAAGTGATAGGATTTCTCTAATGAAGGATATAGTTTCAGAGGTTTACGAACAGGTAGAAATATTACACGAAGCCGGGTCAGATATTTCAGGTATACCATCGGGTTATATAGATTACGATCATTTAACCTCGGGTTTTCAGAATTCTGATTTAATTGTTATTGCAGCAAGACCGGGGATGGGTAAAACTTCTTTTGTGCTAGGTATTGCAAAGTATATCGCAATAAAAGAGAAACTCCCGGTAGCAATCTTCTCATTAGAGATGTCAAAACAGCAGGTAGCATTGAGGATGATGAGTGCAGAATCAAAAATAGACCTGCAGAGGGTCAGAGACGGCAAGATAAGAGATGAAGAATGGATACAATTGGCAAGATCTGTAGAGAAACTGGCGGATTGTAAAATATTTATTGATGATACTGCATTCCTGACAATCATGGATTTAAGAGCAAGAGCCCGTATGATGGCGAGTACCAATAACATAAAACTGATAATTGTTGATTACATGCAATTGATGCAGTCTACTGCTAATTACAGGGGAAACAAAGTACTGGAAATTACTGAAATATCACAGAATCTGAAAGGTATTGCAAAAGAGTTAAATATTCCGGTAATAGCCGTATCCCAGCTTTCAAGAGAAGTAGAGAAAAGGGAAGATAAGAGGCCCAATCTTTCAGATTTAAGAGAATCGGGTTCGATAGAACAGGATGCGGATCTTGTTACATTTATATACAGGGATGATTATTATTCAAAAGATGAGGCCCAAAATTCCGTTAAGGCTGAGATCATTATTGCAAAGCACAGAAATGGACCCATGGGGAAATCAACTCTTCAATTCAATAAAAAAATTGCATTATTTTCAAATTTAAGCGAGTCTTATCAAAAGGAAAGCGAAGGTGAATGAAATGTCCGGTATGGCAGTTATCGGATCACAGTGGGGTGATGAAGGAAAAGGCAGGATTGTCGATTTACTTTCAAGCCGCGTAGATATGGTAGTAAGATTTCAGGGCGGAAATAATGCCGGTCACACAGTAGTAAAGGGAGGTAAACAGTTTAAGCTTCACTTAATTCCGTCAGGAATTTTATATCCTGAGGTTATGTGTGTCATAGGTAATGGAGTGGTGTTAAATCCTGAAGTACTGATAGAAGAACTGGACAGTCTTGAAAGTGAGAAAATAAGTACTGATAATTTAAAAGTAAGTTCCAATGCCCATATGGTTATGCCGCATCATATAATCCTGGATAAAGCAGGCGAGCATAGATTGGGTAAATCTAAAATAGGTACCACTCATAGAGGTATTGGTCCGGCATATTCCGAGAAAGCTATGAGAACAGGTATCAGAGTACAGGACCTGCAGGATTTAAAAATATTTAGAACCAAGCTTGAAGAATCTTTAAAAATAAATAATGCCGTTATAGAAAAAGTTTACGGATTAAAACCACTGGATCCGGATGAAATCTTTACAAGATATAGCAAATATGCAAAACGAATTGGAAAATATATAGCAGATACTACATTTTTGATAAACAGAGCTCTTGAAGAAAATAAAAGAGTATTATTTGAAGGAGCACAGGGTACAATGCTTGATATTGACCATGGAACTTATCCTTACGTAACTTCTTCCTCCACTACAGCCGGCGGCATTTGCAATGGAGCCGGGGTTGGCCCTTCCAGATTGGATGAGATAATCGGTGTAGTTAAAGCATATACAACCAGAGTAGGTTCCGGTCCTTTCCCGACTGAAGAAAGTGGAAAAATAGGCCACTACCTGAGGGAAAAAGGCTGTGAGTATGGTGCTACTACAGGCAGGCCCAGAAGATGCGGATGGCTTGATGCAGTTATGTTAAAGTATTCAGTTATGGTAAATACTATAGACAGTCTGGCTTTAACAAAGCTGGATGTACTGAGTAGCCTGAAAAAAATAAAGATCTGTACCGGTTATAAATATAAAGGTAAGGTTTATAGGGATATGCCCTGTCATCAAACTATTCTGCATAAATGTACACCTTTATATGAAGAACTCAAATGCTGGGATGAAGATATTAGCGGAGTGAAGAGTTTTGATGATTTGCCCGATGAGGCTCAGAGCTATGTAGAGAATATAGAAAAAATTATTAAGACTCCTGTTTCAATGATAAGCGTAGGTGCTGAAAGAAATAGAATAATCATAAGAGATGATAGTGTAAAAAACAGATTGTTTAATCAAAGCACAAGATCGACACTTATAATTTGACAAATATCACAAAAGGAGCAAGTTGAAAGTACTAATTATAGGGGGCGGAGGCAGGGAACACTGTCTGGCCTGGAAAATTTCAAAAAGCCCGCTTTTAGATAAAATATTTGCGATACCCGGTAATGCCGGAATAGCAGGAATTGCGGAATGCATTGACATAAACATATCAAAAAATAACTTTGCTGAAATTATAAAGTTTGTAAAAAGTAAAGGGATAGATCTGACCGTAGTCGGTCCCGAAACACCACTGGTAGATGGTATAGTCGATTATTTTAATAAAGAAGACTTTAAGATTTTTGGTCCCGATAAACAAGCTTCTGCAATAGAAGGCAGTAAAGTTTTTACCAAAGAGTTTATGCAGAGAAATAATATCCCCACACCACCAGGGATTATTTTTGGAAAAACAAATTTTAAAGAAGCTATAGATTATATAAAGAAAAGAAAGAAATTCCCTCTGGTCATAAAAGCAGACGGCCTGGCAGCAGGAAAGGGAGTAGTCATAACAGGGAATGAAGAGCAGGCCATAGAAGCAGTAAAAGATTGTTTTATAAGGGACAGATTTGGAATTTCTGGGAATAAGGTAATAGTTGAAGATTTTCTGGACGGGTACGAAGTATCTATATTATGTCTTTGCGATGGTAAAAAAATAATTCCCATGGCCCCTGCTCAGGATTATAAGAGAATATTCGACAATGATAAAGGTAAAAATACAGGCGGTATGGGGAGTTACAGCCCGGTACCCATGATTGATGATATAACTTACAGGCAAATTTTAAATGATATTGTCTTTACCACATATGATGCAATGTTAAAGGAAAATATAATATATAAGGGAGTTCTTTATGCCGGTATAATGATGAGTGAGGGTAAGCCTTATCTGCTGGAATATAACTGCAGATTCGGAGATCCAGAAACACAGGTTATACTTCCCAGGCTTAAAGATGATCTCCTACCGTTGCTTCTGGAATGTGCAGAAGGGAATTTAAGCAAAAAAGAACTCAAATGGGATGAAGACAAATGTGTGTGTATTATAGCAGCATCTGAAGGATATCCCGAGAGTTCTTCAAGCGGAGATATAATTGAGGGATTGGATAATTTAAGAAATAGTGAAGAAACGATTGTATTTCATGCCGGTACAAAGAAAAAAAATGGTAATATTGTAACAAACGGAGGCAGGGTTCTTGGAGTAGTGTCCAGGGCCCCAACTTTTAGGGAAGCGAGAGAAAAAGTATATTCAGCAATGCTGGAAATAAATTTTAGAGGAATTCAATACAGAAGAGATATTGCATTAAAAGCGGAAAGGAGTGATTGATGGTTAACGGAGGTAAAAAAGTCGCTATAATTATGGGCAGTGTTTCGGATGAGAATGTGATGAAGAAAGCATCGAATATTTTAAAAAAATTTGGGGTGAATTATGAGATAAGTATACTGTCAGCTCACAGAATGCCTGACAGGACAAGAGAATTTGCTAATAATGCGAAAGAAAACGGAATAGAGGTAATAATTGCAGGAGCAGGAAAAGCAGCCCATCTTCCTTGTGTGATTGCATCTTATACCACAATTCCTGTAATAGGAGTGCCCATTAAAACTCCTGATTTAGGCGGAATAGACTCCCTCCTTTCAATTGTACAGATGCCCTCGGGTGTTCCTGTTGCCTGTATGTCTATCGACGGTGCAGCAAATGCAGCGATTCTGGCTGTCCAGATACTTGCACTAAAATATGATGACCTGGCGAAGAAACTTAAAAAATATAAAACCAAATTGGAAAAGTAATAAAATTATTTATTTGGGGTCAGGGTTGACAAGTAACAATAAAATAAAGATAAACGTAAAGAATTACGGGTTTTATTATGGTGTTACTAAGGTATTGTCAGATATAAATATAGACATTAAGAAGAATACTATTACTGCTATAATAGGTCCTTCAGGGTGCGGAAAATCTACTCTCTTACGGACTTTTAACCGTATGAATGAGTTACTGCCGAATACAAGAGTAGAAGGTGAAATAATAATTGATGGTATTGATATATACAGAAATAATATTGATGTTGTAGATTTAAGAAAAAGAATTGGGATGGTTTTCCAGAGGCCGAATCCTTTTCCAAAGACTGTATACGAAAATATTATTTATGGCCCCAGACTGCATAGAAGATATACAAAAAAACAACTTGATTTAATTGTAGAAGATAGTTTAAAAAGAGCTGCTCTCTGGGATGAAGTAGAGCGTAAATTAAATACAAATGCCCTTGACCTTTCGGGAGGCCAGCAGCAGAGGTTATGTATCGCAAGACTGCTTGCTGTAAATCCCGAGATAATACTTATGGATGAACCCGCATCGGCACTTGATCCTATATCGACGCAGAAAATAGAGGATTTAATAGATGAGCTTAAGAAAAATTATACTATAGTGATAGTGACCCATAATATGCAGCAGGCAGCAAGAGTGTCACAAAAAGCTGCCTTTCTTCTTACCGAAAAAATCGGTGAGCCGGCAACCTTAATTGAATATGATGACACAAATAAAATATTTACAAATCCCAGGGATAAAAGAACAGAGGATTATATAACCGGGAGATTTGGATAGTATAATATTTGTTTTTGACATCTCATAGTTCATACAATATAATACCTCAATTAAATAAACTAAATTATTAATAACCTCAGTATTAAAAAGTGCCAATATAAATGCAGAGACCGGAGGAAATGAATTTATGAAAGAATATCGTCTCACCAAAGAAGGTTATGAAGAGCTTGTTAAGGAAAGAGAAGATCTGGTAAATAATAAGCGTAAAGAAATAGCCGAGAGGCTTAAAGAAGCAAAAAATTCAGGCGGAGATTTAACCGAGAATTCCGAGTATGAATATGGTAAAAATGAACAGGCTTTTATAGAAGGAAGAATAGAACAGATAAACGAGATTTTAAATAATTATGTAATTATAAAAAATAAAGTAAGCAAAGGACTTGTTGAATTAGGCTCAGTTGTGGTAGTAAGGGACATTGGTAAAAAAAATGAAAAAGAATTTAAAATAGTCAGTTCAATAGAATCCAATCCAGAAAAAAATAAAATTTCTGATGAATCACCAATAGGAATGGCATTGCTTGGTAGAAAAGAAGGCGATGAAATTCTGGTTAAAGCTCCAAATGATATAAAAAGATTGAAGATAATAACGATTAAGTAACACTCTAGCCACAAAGATTAATAAAAATTAGCTAAAGACATAATTTATTTTTATCAGGTAATGAAGAATAAAAAAGGTAACAATTCAAATATTTCAAACATAAATAATGACATGAGCAGTGAACTGCTAGCTTTAGAAACAGGGTATCTGCTGGAATCCGAAGAACCTCTGGCTGAGGCGCTGAAGAAGAAACTTGAAAAAGTAAAAGCTTTGAAAAAAAATGGTAAAGTTTTATACAAAACCAGATTTGAAAAAGATACGGATATAGAACATATAAAAGCGAAATACTCAGAGTTTAAATCCGGCGATAGGGATGAAATTGTTTTTAAAATAGCAGGAAGACTTATGGGCTTTAGAAAACATGGTAAAGCAACTTTTGCCGATATAAAAGATTTTACGGAGAAAATTCAATTGTATATAAGTCAGAGAGAAATCGGCGAAGATATGTATAATGAGTTTTTAAATATGGATATCGGTGACTGGATAGGCATAGAAGGAAATGTTTTTGTAACTCATGCAGGCGAACTTTCTATAAATGTCTTGAGATTTGAGCTTCTAAGTAAGACGTTAAGAATACTCCCCGAGAAGTGGCACGGTCTGAAGGATAAAGAATTGAGGTACCGTCAGAGATATCTGGATTTTACCGTTAATCCTGAAGTAAAGAATATATTTATAACAAGAATCAAGATAATGAACGCCATAAGAGATTTTTTAAATAATTGCGGTTTTAAAGAAGTAGAAACACCCATGTTGCAGCCGATTCCAGGAGGTGCAGCGGCCAGACCTTTTGCAACTCACCATAACGCCCTGGATATTGATCTCTACTTAAGGATTGCCCCGGAATTATATTTAAAAAGATTAATTATAGGAGGATTTGAAAAGGTTTTTGAAATAAACAGGAATTTTAGAAATGAAGGGATATCCTATAAACATAATCCTGAATTTACCATGCTGGAATTTTATCAGGCATACGCAGATTATAACGATATGATTGATATAACTGAAAACCTAATAAAATTTGTTTCCAAACAGTCTACGGGTAAATTAACAATAATTTACAAGGGAAATGACATTAATC
>CAZLME010000081.1:0-6930 GCA_964560595.1 uncultured Actinomycetota bacterium | reverse complement strand
ATTTATTAATTATTTTAATAGAATTCTGGATTTTTTAATGTTATGGAATTTGTTACACTTTTAACAGTTTTTATAGATACTGCTAAATTAAAAAATCTGCTAAATCACTAAGATTTTTTTATATTACTGTTTATTATTTATAAAACCAATCCCACCTCTGTATAATGCAAAAATATTCTTATCTGCAATTTCATTAGTGCCTGACGTATCTTTGGCTGCTGGCTGCAGGATTATGCTCTTCTTTAAATATGCCATAACAACTAATGCATCATTAGTATTTACATTTCCATTACAATCATTGATCAAGGAAAAATTTTTAGTCTCTCCTGTCTTAATATAAGGCGTATTCCCTTCAATGTAACCATCCTTACTCCATATTATGTTTCCCTTACCATCAATTATAAAAGCTGAAAGAAAAACGAATAATCCTTTTTCCGATTCAACATAATTGCCTATTTCTGGTTTTCCTTTAATCTGACCCGAAACTTTAATTTCGTTGTCGCTTAAAAAGAATTTTCCCTTTTCAACTTTAATATTTTCAAATTCCGCGAGTAATGGCCCGGATATGCTGGTGCTGCCCAAAAATTGAGGAAGCTCTGTGGTATAGGATAGTTTTAGATTCTCAGACAGCAGCACGAATTCTGATTTATCTTCCTCATTTTTCATTGCTTTTGAGTTGTAATCAGCCTGTTTAATTTTTTCTTTAATTCCAATCAAAAATGGATATACTTCATATGCCTTACTATATTCTTTTAATGAATAGCTAAAAAGATTATTCTCAAAATAAAGATCTCCATTTCCTTCATATGATTTTGCTTTGTCAATCTGGTTTTGTATATCCTCAATTCTTGATTTTGCACTTGTAACCTGATTCTGACTGTCACTATCTTCAATTACCTTTTCATAGTAAATGGCAGCTTTGTCATATTGCTTGCTGGCAAATAAATCTTCTGCTCTTTGATATGGTTCTTTAAAGAGAGAAATCCCCAAAAGTGATAGAGCCACCACCAGGATGCAAACACTTGATGTAATTGTAAAGCCAATGGCTCTTTTTTTATTTTTCTTTTTTAAGTTAAGAAAAAGCAGAAATAAAAATATCAATATTAACGGAATGCAAAAAAAGAAAAGTACCATAAGCAAACCATATAAAAAATCAATAAAATCTACTGCAGTAAAAGAGACGACTAAAATAACCAGTGCAAATAATGCTCCGAGTAGCGAAACTAAAACAATTGATATCGGCCTTTTGATAATTATTTTTTGTTCTTTCTTAGAATCTGTCATAAATTAAAACTAAGATAAAATGTGGCAATTCCCAAAAAATTAATAATTTTTCGTATAAACCGACTTATTCTGGCATAAATCTTTAATAATTTTATTCTAACCAAAAAAGAATTAAAGATAAATGGTTCATTTGAATTCATTAAAGGGCGACTATACATAAATAAAACACTGGTGGCATTAGTTAAAATAGCGTCTTTTAAAACCTCTCCGGGGTGAACAATTGACTTTGCTCGAGATTTCACTACTTTGGGGCAGCTATCTTAATACTTACATTAATCTATTTAAGAACTAATTTAAGGATAATTATAAATCTTAATCAATTCTAAGATTCTGGAATATTCATTAGAGAGGGCTCTTAAAAAATCGCTAAGAGAATAATTTCCTGATAAAATAAAAGTACTGGAAAAACCCGGAACGAAAAACTTAAAAATAAAAAGTATTCCCAACGGGATAGTTTCAATTATCAGTAATACAAAATTTTATAAAAACGAGGAAATATGAAATCTAAATACCCTGAAATCGGTATCTGCGGACTTTCGTGCCGTCTTTGCCCCGGTTATGTAATGAAAACAAAAAGCCGGTGTCCCGGGTGTAAAACGGAATCAAGACTCAGAGGTCCCTGTTCTATCCTGCACTGTGCGGTTAAAAGAAATATAGAGTTCTGCGGTGATTGCGAAGAAAATAAGACCTGCGCAAGATGGGGAAAAAACCGGGAGTTTGGGAAAAAATATGATTCTTTTAAATGTTACAAGAGACTTGAAGATGATATTATCTTTATCTTAAAAAATGGCCTGGCCGGGTTTAGAAAATCGCAAAAAGCCAGGGAAAAATTACTCTTAGAAATGCTGGATGAATTTAACGAGGGCCGCTCAAAGAGCTACTACTGCCTTGCTGCTACGGTGCTGGAGGTAGATGAGCTGGAAAAAGCGATAACGGAAGCCAGGAGTAATTCCGGAGGTCTTGATATAAAAGAAAAAGCAAAGCTCCTTCATTCTATCCTGGATAGGATTGCATTAGAGAAGAAATATTATTTAAAATTGAGGAAAAAATAAAATATTAAGGACAGAGTAAAATTTAGCATATAAAAGAGTAAGTAAAATTTAAACTTTTAATGTTGACAGATAATCTTTACTGATTATACTTATAACTGGTGATGATAAATGCCTTCAAAAAAAATTAATATAACAATTCCTGAAAAAAATTTAAAAGAAATAAGTGAATTCTGCTCAAATGAAAAGGTAACCAAGAGCTGGCTGATACGGGAGGCCGCTTCTCAGTATATAGCCGGTGTCAAAGAAAACAGGGAACTGGAAAAGAAAAGGAAGGATATGGAATGGGCAGCAAAAACAATGGAAAAACTGCGGGGAAAAAGTAATGGTTTTACCGGCGGAAAAACTGCCTCTGAAGTGATAAGGGAATTTAGAGAAAAAAGGTAAGTGAAAATGGAAATAGTCCTGGATGCGTCAATTGCAGTTAAATGGTTCAGCGCCAGATCAGAAGATAATGTGGAAATTGCCCTGGAAATACAGAGGCAAAAGATATCAAGTAATCTGGAAATCATAGTTCCGGATTTATTTTATTTAGAAATTGTTAATGCTTTTCTTACCAGATCCAGATTCGGGGTTGAAGATATTTTTATGATAGAAGAGGCATTGCATAAAATGAATTTAAAAGTCATTTATCCCGATCACGCCATATTAAACAGTGCCATAAGAATTGCGCATGCCTGCGATCTCACTATTTATGATTCTTTTTATATAGCAATTGCGGAATTCTTTAAAGCGCCACTTTTTACCGAGGATAAGAAAATACTGGCCAGTAAGAAAAAATTCGGATTTATTAAATCCTCTGATGAATTTAAGATGATTTTAGATAAGCTCAGAGCAGAAAGAAAATAATTTCCTGATAGGATAAAAGTATGGAAAATATTGAAAGGTTGATTGCGCCCTGTGGCATGAACTGTGCATTGTGCTCCGGTTATCTGGCAAAGAAGAATAAGCTAAAAGAAAAAGGAGTAAAGATGCCTTACTGTGACGGGTGCCGCCCGCGGGATAAAAAATGCGCCTTTTTAAAGAAAAGATGCCCGCTCCTACTGGATAGCAAAGTAAAATACTGCTATGAGTGCGATGAATTTCCCTGCCATGGATTGGAAAACATAGATAAACGTTATCGGGAGCTTTACCGCATGAGTATGATTGAAAATTTAAATTTTATAAGAGAAAAAGGGGCCGGTAAGTTTTTATTAGAGGAGAAAAAGAAATGGCAGTGCCCGGAGTGCGGCGGGTTTATCTGCTGCCACAATGGGCTCTGTTTTAAATGTGATTATAAAAAAATAAGTGCTCTGGAGAATAAATATCGCTGGGAGTAGATATGAGAAAAACCTGGAACGAAAAGCTTAAAGATAAAAAGAATTTTCCAAAGATATTAAAGCTGGAAGAGAAGTTTCCGTGTTATAATACTGTGCATAAAAGGGGAGCTGAAGTAGGTGATAATGTAGTATTCCATTCTTATAATAATTCAAGGTTATTCTAATGCCTATATTAAGCTTGTTATAAAAATGTCTTCTGATGTCTATTTACATATTTATTTAATTATGTAATTATGTAAGATAAGATAAACTTTTGAGAAAATAAAATCTTTGACAATTTTATTAAATGTTCATAAAATGTGAACTATTAGTTCACAAATCATGAACATAATTTATGGTATATAAATGAATAAGATTTTCTCTACAAGCGAAAGGATAAAGATTTTAAAGGCAGTGATTTTAGATAAGAATCCACTTAGCGTTAACGCTATTGCTTCAAGCCTAAATTTAAGCAAGGGCCTGGTTTCTAAATATCTTGATGTTTTATTAAAAGCAGGGATTGCTAAAAAATCTGCCGGAAAATATATAATAACAAATTCTGCTATGACAATAGCTGTAAGGATTCTATTAAATATAGTAGATATTAATATCGCGATATTCGAAAAGTTCAGTTTTGTAAAGACTGTAGGCCTTTATGGAAGTTGTGCAAAAGGTGAAAATACTGAAGAATCTGATGTGGACATATGGATAAAGATAAGTGATGCAAGTGACGGGCAAATTGCTTCACTGACGTCAGAAATAAGTAAAAAAATAAAAAATGCGAAACCACTATTTTTAACAGCTAAAAAGCTTGAAAGAATAAAAAAAGATGATGAAATTTTCTATCATTCATTATCATTTGGCTCAATAATTATTTATGGAGAGAAAGATGCCATTTGATTACAACGATTGTATTAAAGAAAATCTGCTGCGTAAAATCCCACCTTCAAAAAATAAGGCTTCCCGATCAATAAAAAAGGCCAGGGAGTGGCTGATAGAATCTGAAAAATCTTTAAAGGCAGGTGCATCTGGCTCATCAATTCTTGCATCTTATATGTCAATGTTTCATGCAGGAAGATCCATTCTATTCTTTGATGGTTACAGGGAAAAGAGCCATGCATGTATTTCAAGATATCTTGAAGAAAAATATGTTAAAAGCCAAAAACTGGATATAAAATGGGTTGAATTACTTGATCATAGTAGAGAAATAAGACATGATGACCAGTATGATCTTAGCTTCTTTTCCACGGAAGAAGAAGCAGTAAATGCTCTCCAATCTGCTAAAGGTTTCATAAATGAAATGGAAAATTTGTTAAAAACTATATCAAAAGATTGAGGAATTTTTATTATCAGAGAAAAAGAAAGGTTTAAAATCATTTCAAGGGGTAAAATATATCAGGATTTTATTTTATTTTTTTTCAGAAGGTAGTATTTTAATATTTCCTGTAAAACAGCAACAGTAGGTACGGCAATTAAAAGACCCCATAAGCCGAACAGGGCGCCGCCTGCCAGCAGGGAAAAGATTATGATACCGGGGTGAACTCCTACCTGGTATTTCATTATATTTGGAGCAATAACGTAATTCTCTATTTGTTGAATAGCTACAAATACAATAATTACCAGCAGAGCCCTTAGCGGTGAGATTAAAAGTGCAGCCAGTGCGGCAGGTACAGCTCCTATTATAGGACCGAGAAGTGGGATAATATTGGTTAATCCGGCAATGAAACCAAGCAATATTGCGAAATCCACTTTTAATGCCAGCAGCGCAATGGTGCATAATACCCCGACAATAATGGATATTAATATCTGTCCTCTTACATACCTTCCAGCGACTTTATTAATCTTATCCAGAATAATAGTAGTATGATTTTTGAACCTTCCTGGAATTATTTTCATAAATGTAGTTCTTATTCCCTCCATATTGGTAAGTATATATATTCCCAGGAGTGGTCCTATTACGAGATAAAGAACTATATTAATTACAGACTTCCCGAGAGCGGTAGCTCTCTGAAAAATATCAATTTCTTCTAAATTAAGACTGCGTATAAGATATTGGGTAATACCGCTGGCATCCTTTGGTATTATTTCCTTACCAGTCAGATTCTCAGCATTTTTAACAATAATGCTGTTTTGTAAAAAATCGTTTATAACTCTGGTTAAATTCTGCATAGATAAAGGAAACTTATCTATGAATATTTGGAATTGATTGATTGCTACGGGTATTATGAAGAAAAGTAAGGTAAAAATAATCCCGAAAAAAATGGTACATGTTATTGTCACCGCAAATATTCTGCGCATCCTCCTTTGCAGAAGGGCTACAAGCGGAGTTAAGAGATAAGCAATAACTATAGCCATAATTAATGGTATAATTGCTAATCTTATGAGATATATAATATAAAGGAAAAGCGCAGCAATCAAAAGAAAACCGATTATTGACCAGGAAAAAATTCCTATATTTTTTATTTTCTTTATACCGTCTGGATGTTTTAAAAATCTCATCTTGGATAATTATATTATATTTTTTAAAATAATATAATGAGTGGTCCTTTCTCTGGGTTTTATCCGGCAATGCGCGTTTTTCATACATAAGTTTTTAGGAGTTTATATTTTAAACATTCTTTATAACAATATTTTAACGGTTATGTCAAATATTCAATCAGTCTAAGATGTTATGTATTAGTTGTCTATTATTTTAGTAAAATGTTATAATATAATTAGAACAATTTAATATTCATTTTAATACAAAATCATATTTAACAGTTATGATTATTAAATTATGTAATTAAATAATATAATGGTATAATAATTAACTGATATGAAATTATTTATTTAAATTACGGGAATTATTTTTAATTGTTTAGGTAAAATGGAAAAATATAAAAGACCTCCTTCTGCAAAATTTCAAGGTGATAAAGAAGTAAAAAATGATAGAACAAATAGTTCGTCTAAGACTATGTTAATAAAGCTTAATATGCTTTCTAGATTACAAAAAATTACCACAGAACTTTTTAAAAAAAATGAGGATCATTACAAGGCATTTTTTGAAAACTCTCTTGATGGTATGTATAAAAGTACTCTGGACGGAAATTATATTGATGCAAACCAGGCACTGGTAAAAATACTGGGTTATGATAGCAAAGAAGAACTACTCTCTGTAAACATTCCAAACCAAATATATGTTTCCAAAAGATATAGGCCATCCCCAAAGGGAAGAAATAAATTATTTGAAACACAATTTAAGAAAAAAGATGGAATTATGATATGGGTAGAGGTTAGCTCCAGAGTAATTTATGATAAAG
>CAZLME010000080.1:343-6944 GCA_964560595.1 uncultured Actinomycetota bacterium | reverse complement strand
ATCTGGGTCAGATTCAGCAAGGAAGCAGTAAAAAGCGGCTTTAAAATTAAACACCTGGGAACTATCCTGCATGCCAAGATGCACTCGGTTTTCGGAAATATCATGGATAAGATCCAGATAAAGATTTATACTAATCCTGAAGAAGTTGCGTCGCTCAAAAAAAGAGCAAAAGAAGTTTTCAGGACAAGAGATGAGAGACTTAAGAATCTAACCGATGAATCAGTGGATACTTTCTACTCCTGTACATTATGCCAGTCATTTGCCCCAAATCATGTATGCGCCGTTTCACCGGAAAGGCCGGGTCTTTGCGGAGCGTATAACTGGCTGGACTGCAAGGCATCTTACGAGATCAATCCTGCCGGACCGAACCAGCCCATAAAGAAAGGCGAGACCATAGATGAGAGACTTGGCATATGGAAAGGAATAAATGAATTTGTTTATAAAGCCTCAAATCAAGCACTGGAGTCTTTTTCGGCTTATTCAATGATAATAGACCCCATGACCTCCTGCGGCTGTTTTGAAGTGATTGCAACAATCCTTCCTTCAACCAACGGTATAATGGCTGTAAACAGGGAATATGCCGGCATGACTCCGAGCGGGATGAAATTCTCTACTATGGCAGGTATGGTTGGCGGCGGGATCCAGACCCCGGGCTTTATAGGCATAAGTAAATTCTTCATTGGCTCAAAAAAATTTATAAGAGCCGATGGAGGATTAAAAAGACTCGCGTGGATGCCGAAAGCATTAAAGGAAGAGATAAGAGATTTGCTTGAGGAGCGGGCTAAAGAAATTGGAATGGATAATTTCCTGGAAAAGATTGCAACGGAAGAAGAAGCAGAAACAGAAGAACAGGTACTGGAATGGATACAGAAAGTAAAACACCCGGTCCTTGAGATGGAACCAATGATGTAAGAGTATAAGAGGATGCAAGAACATATATAAGTATATATAAGCGTATATATCAAATAAGGTAAGGAGAATAAGGCATGGCATTAAGCGGTTTAGAAATATTTAAGAAACTCCCAAAGACGAATTGCAAGGATTGCGGTTTTCCAACCTGCCTGGCGTTTGCAATGCAGCTTGCAGCAGGAAAGGTTGAACTCGAGAAATGCCCGCATATTTCCGAAGAAGTAAAAGAAGCACTTTCAGAAGCTTCTCAGCCCCCTATATTAAAAGTAGAAATAGGGACCGGGGAAGAGTCTTTCGTGATTGGTGAAGAGACAGTCCTTTTCAGGCATGATAGAACGTTTGCTAACCAGAATGGATTTGCAGTAGCTATTGGGGACGATATGGATGATGGTAAAATTGAGGAAATAGTTAAAAAAGTAAATGATATTTCATATGACAGGGTTGGCCAGATTTTAAAAATCGATGCTGTCTGCATTAAAAACAAATCCGGCAGTAAAGAAAAATTTATTGAAGTCATAGGGAAGGTTGGCTCACTTACAAAAAAACCTTTAATATTGGTTTCGGAAGACCCCCAGGCATTAAAAAGCGCGGCAGAGACTTTTCGAGAGAAGAAGCCCCTGATCCATGCGACTGCTTCCGATAATGTAGATATTTTTATTGATATCGGGAAAGAAACCGGCTGCCCGATAGCTGTAAGGGGCAAAACATTTGATGATATAGCGGTGGTTACCGAAAAGATGCGTAGCGCCGGAATTAAAAATATGGTGATAGATATAGGGGCAAGAAATTTTAAAGATGATTTTTATAATCAGGTCGTATTAAGAATGGCTGCCATTAAGCAGAAAAACAGACTTTTGGGCTATCCCACTATAGTATTTCCAGATGAAATGACGGACAATCCGTTAAAAGAAGCCCTGATAGCTTCTGTTTTTGTGGCCAAATATGGTTCAATTATCGTACTCTCTAATGCTGATTATCAGAATATTTTCCCGCTTCTTATATTCAGGCAAAATATATACACTGATCCCCGAAGACCGATGCAGGTAGAGCAAAAAATTTACGAAATAGGAAATCCAAATGACAGTTCGCCGGTTTTAATAACAACTAATTTCTCTCTTACCTATTTTATAATCTCCGGTGAAGTAGAAAACAGCAAAGTGCCTTCATGGCTTCTGGTCATGGACGTTGAAGGCCAGTCAGTACTTACTGCATGGGCCGCAGGGAAATTTGTCCCCGAATTGATTGCCCAGTTTGTAAAGAAAAGCGGCATTACCGATAAAGTGAAGAAAAAAGAATTAGTGATACCGGGCTATGTGGCCCAGCTCCAGGGTGAGCTGGAAGATGAGCTGGGAGAAGGGTGGAAGGTTGTTGTCGGCCCGAGGGAAGCCGGTGAGGTTCCTAAATTTCTAAAGGAATACTCTAGTTAATTTGAATATTAATCTAAACGTGAGAGGAGTCTTATGAAAAGCGACATTGAAATCGCTCAATCATCGGAAATGAAACCCATAAAAGAAATTGCCGGAATGATCGGCCTTGATGAAGAATACCTGGAATTATACGGGAATTATAAAGCAAAGGTAAAACTGGAAGTTTTAGAAAATTTCAAGGATAAACCGGACGGCAAGTATATTGATGTTACCGCTATTACCCCCACTCCGCTGGGTGAAGGTAAGACAGTGACTACCATCGGATTAAGCATGGCTTTGAACAAGATAGGCAAAAAAACCATAACCTGTATAAGGCAGCCTTCTCTCGGTCCAGTATTCGGGATAAAAGGCGGAGCGGCAGGCGGAGGTTATTCACAGGTTCTTCCAATGGAAGATTTTAATCTTCATTTAACTGGTGATACTCATGCTGTGGGTATAGCGCACAATCTTCTCAATGCGTTTCTTGATACTCATATTATGAAAGGAAATAAACTTAATATAGACCCTTTCAGCATAACTCTAAATAGAGTAGTTGATGTAAGCGACAGGGCGTTAAGAAACATTGTAATAGGGCTTGGAGGCCCCTTAAACGGTATTCCGAGAGAAACGGGATATGATATAACTGTTGCTTCCGAAGTAATGGCTATTCTTGCATTGACTACCGGACTAAAAGACATGCGGAAAAGACTGGCAAGCATAGTGGTGGGTTCAACGTACGACGGAAAGCCGGTAACTGCTGAGGATTTGAAATGTGCAGGTTCTATGACCGTCCTTCTAAAGGATGCCATAAAACCTAATTTACTTCAGACTATTGAACATACACCCTGTTTTGTACATGCTGGACCTTTTGCCAATATTGCTCACGGCAACAGTTCAATTCTGGCTGACAGGATAGCCATAAAGCTTGGTGACTATGTTGTAACCGAAAGTGGTTTTGGAGCTGATTGCGGAGCGGAAAAATTTATGGATATTAAATGCAGGTATTCCGGCTTAAAACCGGATGCCGTAGTTATTGTAGCAACAGTAAGAGCATTAAAAATGCACGGCGGCGTATTTGAATTTACTCCGGGCAAGGGAGTAGATAAAGAACTCATGGACAAACCTGATGTAGAAGGAGTTATAAAGGGATGTGCCAACCTTGAAAAAATGATTGAAAATATGAAGCTTTTCGGAGTTCCCGTAGTAGTCGCAATAAATCATTTTGAAGCGGACAGCCCGGAAGAAATAGATGCGGTAAGAGAAAGATCTCTTGCAGCAGGTGCGGAAGATGCAGTAGAAACCAGGGTCTGGCTTAACGGAGGAGACGGCGGAATCGAACTTGCTGAAGCGGTAGCCAGAGCGGCAGACAAGAAGTCGGATTTTAAATTTCTTTATCCTCTGGACTGGCCCATAAAAAAGAAAATCGAGGAAATTGCCACGAAAATTTACGGCGCTGATGGAGTAAATTATCTACCTGAAGCGGAAAGCAAAATAAAATTATACACGAAGCAGGGATTTGACAAGCTGCCTATCTGCATGGCAAAGACGCACCTTTCACTAAGCCATGATCCCGAGTTAAAAGGAAGACCTACAGGGTTTATAATTCCGATAAGAGATGTAAGAGCTTCGGTTGGTGCAGGTTTTCTGTATCCACTGCTGGGAGTAATGCGGACCATGCCGGGCCTCCCGGAAGTTCCGGCAGGAACAAAGGTAGATATAGATGACGACGGCAATATTGTGGGGTTGTTTTAGATGGCAGATTTGTTTTTTGGTAAAATGTTTTTTTATATAAAATAAATTATTATAAATTTTAACTTACAGGGGTGATTAAAATAGCTAAATTAATAGATGGAAAAAAAATATCACAGGATATTAAAAGAGAGATAACCGAAGAAGTAAAAGAGCTAAAGAGAACAAAAGGATTTATACCGGGGCTGGGAGTAATACTGGTAGGGGAAAATCCTGCTTCAAAAGTATATGTGAGCAGTAAACAGAAAGGCTGCGATGAGGTTGGTTTTTATTCTGAAACTATAAAGATGGAAGACAGTATATCCACAGAGGATATACTGAAGGAACTGGATAAACTAAATATGAGAGAGGATATTCATGGTATTTTAGTCCAGCTTCCACTGCCTCCCCAGGTAGATAAAGCAAAGGTCCTTGAAGCAATATATCCGGAAAAAGATGTGGATGGATTTCACCCCGTGAATATCGGAAGACTGGTAACACAGCAGGAGTGCCTTGTTCCGGCAACTCCATCCGGCATTATAGAAATGTTAAAAAGAGAAAATATAACCATAAAAGGTAAAAATGCAGCCATGGTGGGCCACAGCGAAATAGTAGGGAAACCCACAGCGCTGCTTCTCCTGAATGAGTGGGCCACGGTTACAATATGCCATATTGAGACCAGGGATTTAAAGTCCAGTATTTCAAACGCAGATATTATTATAGTGGCTGCCGGTGTGCCTTATCTAATCAAAGGCGATATGGTAAAAGAGGGGGCCGTGGTAATAGATGTGGGAATTAACAGGATAACAAAAGATAAAGCCAGCCAGGAACTTCTGGAGTGGAGAAAAGCAGACTTTGAAACGAAGGGCGCTACATTAATCGGTGATGTGGATTTCTTAAGGGTAGAGCCAAAGGCAAGCTACATATCTCCGGTACCGGGCGGAGTCGGCCCGATGACCATTGCCATGCTTCTTAAAAATACTTTGAAAGTAGCAAAAAATGCAGCCGGAGTTAAATAAACAGCAGTTAAAAGAAAATAGAAATATTATTTAAGAGCTTTCCATATATTTTTTTAATATCTTTTCCCCTCTTAAATCAAGGAACGTGTCAAGGACTTCCTGATACCTCTCGCAAATCGGCTCGGTGTTATTTTTATATATAAGGATGGAGGAATACACACAACCACCGCCGCAGAGGGGGGCAAATTTACATGTTCTGCATTTTTTAATATTTAATATGGTTCTTTTTGTCCATAAGTCCATTTTATCGGGGTAAAACTCAAGTCCGGGGCTGAACCTGCCAATGGCATGATCCGGATTGCCTATTGATTCCCCGCAGGCATATATATATCCATCGGGACAGAAAATATTCATTTCCAGAATGTTACTCTCGCAGTTAAAGAATTTAGGGGAGACATTGGGCGAACCGTTTACTATGTCCAGTATGTGCCATAGCGGTTTGAACATATAAAAACCAAATGAATCTTCTAATTCAGGATATTTATCATATATATTGATTAACTTTTTTAGCAATTCTTCTTCGGGTATTATTATTTGGTCATAATCAAGGGTACTGTGGTCTGTAACGAGTGCCGGCTTTATTTTAAAATTCTGATTTTCAAGCCAGCCCTTTCCATTGACATATACATACAGATCCAGCAGGTAATCTATATTGGTGCTGTCAATGTTTATCCTTACGCTGGTTTTTATATTGTTTTTTAAAAGTAAATCTATACCTTCGGATATTTTGCCAAAGCTGCCCTTACCGGAAGGGAATTTTCTTCTCCTGTCATGAATTTCTGCCGGTCCGTCAATAGTTATCTGGAGCATATCAATTTTGGTTTTTCCCGGTGATAATATATCAAGAAAATCTTTTACCATCACACCGTTGGTAACTATTGAAACAGTTGCGCCCTTCTCATCCGCAAGTTTAAAAATCTTATTTAAAAGCGGTTTATTTTTTAAAAGGAGCGGCTCCCCTCCGAATAATTCAATGGAATCAATTTTACCAGATTTCTCTTTTGATATTTTTTCTGCGGCTTTGATGGAATCATCAAGGATTTCTTTACTCATGAATTTATGAAGATTATAAGGAAGGTCTTTCTGGAAACAGTAGATGCATCTTAAGTTACACTGATAGGAAGGGCAGAATACAAATCTTACCGGTTTTTTGGAAATCTTTTTTAAATAACTATCATAAAGTTTTTTAAATATCCTGTCTTCTTCTTCTAAATCAGGATAAAAATATCCCCTCTTTATAAGTTTTAATAAAATTTTAGAACTTATACCGTTAAATTTATTTTCTTCCGCTAAACCCCAGATATTATTCTCAACGATATCAAGGGCACCTGTCAGTGTGTTATTTATGAGAGTATAGCCGGAATTTATCTTCTTTGAGTAGTTGTAATTACTCGGCAGTAATCTCATTTTTAATCCGGCCGGGTAGCCATTTTTTACACACCACGCCAATACCAGCACCATAACCAGCAGCACATGGGGCTTACTTCATTCTTTAGTCCTTTCAGGGTCAAATCATTGTTCCACAGGTCCTTTGTCTTG
>CAZLME010000080.1:0-333 GCA_964560595.1 uncultured Actinomycetota bacterium | reverse complement strand
TTTTAATTGATCTAAAAACTTGCCTCCTTCCTGTTAGTATTCATTGATAAAAAGTATAAATTTATTTTAACAGATTGATACGTAAAAATTACTCTTTTTTTAAAGATATGGGATTCTTTAACTATTTTAGTATAATTTTAAGGTTTATCTGAGGAATATAAAATGACTGTTTAGTTTAAATATAATAATATTCTGAAATAGCAGCAGAAAGACAAATACTATATACATCAATATTTTAGGAAAAACACGGCTGTAAATTCTTGCTGGATCGGTTTTATGGATTGAATCGACCCTGTTTTTTAATTTGATCTGACTTAACAGGTTAAAAGGCGA
>CAZLME010000079.1:0-6944 GCA_964560595.1 uncultured Actinomycetota bacterium | reverse complement strand
TGAATAACCTGGTAGAAGTTACCGCATTTACTGCGGGTTCGGTCATAAGAGCGACTGATTCGGGAACGGATGTTTTTGAAGCGGTTGATAAAGTCAGTGGTAAGTTGGAAAGATTGATAAAAAAATACAAAGAAAAACTGGTCAGCAGGGGCAGGAAAAATAGTAACCGTAAAGAATTTGAGGAAGCCGGGGGGGATGACCTAAAGTCTGAAATTACCGGTGATAAAATGAAAGATTTAATAGTAAAGGTTAAGACATTTGCTTTAAAACCCATACCTCCGGAAGAGGCGGTATTGGAAATGGAACTGCTCGGGCACGATTTTTTTGTTTTCATAAATTCTGATACCGGAAGGACTGCGGTTGTTTACCGCAGAAAAGATCAAAATTATGGTTTGATAGAACCTTCATTATAATTAAACTGATTTAACGAAAGTGAAAGTATATGTTTGAGAAAATTGGAAATATTCTTAAATTTGGTGAAGGAAAAAAATTAAAAAAATATACAGATTTAATAAATGCCGTAAATAACCTTGAGAAAGATATGAGTATCCTCACTGACGATAAGCTTCCGGCAAAAACTGCAGAGTTTAAACAGAGATATGAAAATGGGGAAAAATTAGAAGAATTGATGCCCGAAGCTTTTGCAGTGGTCAGAGAAACAGCAAAAAGAACTCTTAATATGAGGCATTTTGATGTACAGATACTGGGTGGTGCCGTTCTTTTTGAAGGAAAAATTGCTGAAATGAAAACTGGTGAAGGAAAGACACTGGTAGCGACACTCCCCGTATATTTAAATTCATTTACCGGTACAGGTACTCATCTGGTAACGGTAAATGATTACCTGGCTAAAAGAGATAGTGAATGGATGGGTGCAATTTATAAATTCCTGGGGTTAAAAGTTGGTCTTATCCAGCATGAAATGCCTGCTTTTGAAAAAAAACAGCAGTATAGGTCCGATGTAGTTCACGGGACAAATAACGAGTTTGGATTTGATTACCTGAGAGACAATATGGTTATGACTAAAGATAATATGGTACAGGATGGTCACTGGTATGCCATTGTCGATGAAGTCGACAGTATTCTGATAGATGAAGCCAGGACCCCCCTTATAATTTCCGGGGTTGCTCAGGGGACTACTGAAATTTACAGAAAATTCGCACAGATAGTACCTATACTAAAAATAAATGAGGATTTTGATATAGATGAAAAAGTAAAAACAGCGGCAATTACAGAGGAGGGTGTAGAAAAAGTTGAAAAAATATTGAATATAGAGAATTTATACAGCCCCTCAAATTTTTTATATGTACTTGTATTAAATCAATCTCTTAAAGCTTTTTATCTTTTCAAGAAAGACGTGGATTATATGATAAAAGATGGTGAGATAATTATTGTAGATGAATTTACGGGAAGACTAATGCCCGGGAGAAGATACAGTGAAGGCTTGCATCAGGCTATAGAAGCGAAAGAAAGGGTAAAAGTAAGGGATGAAAATCAGACACTGGCCACTATTACGATACAAAATTATTTTAGAATGTACAAAAAACTGGCGGGGATGACCGGTACCGCATTGACTGAAGCAACTGAGTTCAGGCATATTTATAATCTTGAGACTGTAGTAATACCGACTAATATGCCGATGATAAGAAAGGACCTTCCGGATTTAATTTATAAAACTGGAGAGATTAAATTTAATAAAGTTGCAGAGGATATAATTTCAAGATATGAAAAAAGCCAGCCGGTACTGGTTGGAACCATTTCCATTGAGAAATCTGAAAGGTTAAGCAGTATTTTAAAGAGAAGGGGTGTACCGCATGAAGTTTTAAACGCCAGATACCATGAAAAGGAAGCAGAGATTATTGCCAAGGCCGGTCAGAAAAAGGCGGTTACCATTGCCACAAACATGGCAGGAAGAGGAACAGACATAGTACTGGGTGAGGGTGTGGTGGATCTCGGAGGTCTTCATGTTCTGGGGACTGAAAGACACGAGAGCAGAAGAATTGATAATCAGCTGAGAGGAAGAAGCGGCCGGCAGGGAGATATCGGCTCAAGCCAGTTTTATTTGAGCACGGAAGACGACCTGCTGAGGCTTTTTGGGTCGGAAAGGATTTATAAAGTAATGGATACCTTTAATTTTCCCGATGATTTACCCATCCAGCATAATATCATAAGCAGGGCTATTGAAAATTCCCAGAGACAGGTAGAAGGCAGAAATTTTGAGATAAGAAAGCATGTGCTTGAATATGATGATGTTATGAACAAGCAGAGAGAAATAATTTATGCGAGAAGAAAAAAAATTCTGGAAGAGGAGAATTTGAAACCCGTTGTTTTAGATATGATTAAGGATGTAACAACAAAAAGTGTTGATATCCATATTAATCCTTCAGATTATCCTGAAAGCTGGGATCTGGATGCTCTTTCTAATTATATAAATCCTTTATTTTCAGGAAATATTACAGCTGAAGTAATAGACAGGGAAAAGATTGCCGAAGATAAATGGAATATCAATATCTTAAAAGAAAAATTACTTAGAAAAGCTTATGAAACTTATGAGGAGAGGGAAAGTAAATATTCTCCTGAAGTAATAAGAAAAATGGAAAAAATAGTGATGCTTAATGTTATTGACAACATGTGGAGAGGGCATCTTTTGGAGATGGATTATCTGAAAGAAGGTATTGGATTAAGAGCTATCGGTCAGAGGGATCCGCTTGTTGAATTTAAAAATGAAGCATTTAGCCTGTTTAAGGATCTGATAGAGGAAATAAAGTTTGACACCGTAAGACTTTTATATAATGTCAGGATAGTTACTAAAGAAGAACAGCAGGAGGAGGAAAAACAGAGAACCGGAAGAAAACTTGAGATAACCAATGTAACCGCCAGCGGACCGCAGAAAACCGGTATAAGCACTTTGCAGGCACAACCGGTAACAGTAAAAAAAATCGGGCGGAATGCACCCTGCCCCTGCGGAAGCGGGAAAAAATATAAAAAATGTTGCGGAAGGTAATTAACATAATACAAATAACAGGTATAATACGGATAAGCAAAATAATATAAATGCATGATACACATTTAACAATATAGTATGTACCATACAAGAAATTGTTGATTTTAAAAAAAATGCCGCATGTGATAGAGAATATAAAAAAACCGGGGGTTTTAATGATAGAAGATTATAAACTAAGACTGGATAATTTACTAAAGAAACTGATGTTTTTACGGAACTGTCTTTGAAGTAGATAAGAAAACCGCCAGGCTGGAAGGACTGCAAAATGAAACTCTGTCCGGTAAATTCTGGGAGGACCGTACGAGGGCACAGGATGTAACCCGGGAAATTAACGGACTTAAGGAAGTGATCTGCAAAATTAAGGACCTGGAAGAAAAGATAGAAAATGCGCAGCTGGCTCTGGAGATACTTAAAGATGAAGAAGATAAGAGCCTGGTGGAAGAACTGACGGAAAACCTGGATGATATTGAAAGTTTATTGGTAAAACTGGAAGAAAGCGTATTTTTAAACGACAAGTATGATGCTTTTCCAGCGGTAGTTACTGTTCACCCGGGTGCTGGAGGAACGGAATCTCAAGATTGGGCAGAAATGCTACTCCGGATGTACAAACGCTGGATAGAAAGCAGGGGATTTTCCTATATTGTCAATGATTACCAGACCGGCGAGGAAGCAGGGATAAAGAATGTTACCGTTACAGTTAACGGTAAGAATGCATATGGCCTGCTTAAATCGGAAAAAGGAATTCACAGACTGGTTAGAATCTCGCCTTTTGATTCATCCAAACGCAGACATACTTCTTTTGCTTCTGTAGATGTCGTACCTCTCCTGAATAAGGATATTGATATTAAAATAAATAAAGAGGATTTAAAGATAGAGACTTTTAAATCAAGTAGTGCAGGAGGACAGCATGTAAATGTCACTGACTCGGCTGTAAGGATCACCCATTTATCAACAAATATTGTGGTACAGTGCCAGAATGAAAGGTCCCAGATGCTTAACAAGCAAACCGCCACTCAAATTTTAAAGTCAAAGTTGTTTGAGCTTGAAAGGGAAAAAAGTATAGAAGAAGTTAATAAAGTAAGGGGAGAAAAAAAAGAAATTGGATGGGGGAACCAGATAAGAAGTTATATTCTCCAGCCTTATCAGTTAGTTAAGGACCACAGAACCGGAATTGAAATCGGTGATGTACAATCAGTGCTTGATGGGAATATAGATTTATTGATAATGGGGTTTCTTGAAAAAAAGTTATATAAAAAGTAAACTTTTCTTTATTAAAAACCGGGTAAATGAAAGAGGCTGCTTTAAATGAATATGATTGAATTTAGAGATGTTAGTAAAATATACGAAGACAATACAACTGCTTTGAAAAATATTAATCTTGTTATAGGAAAAGGTGAATTTCTTTTTCTGGTAGGACCAAGCGGTTCAGGAAAGTCCACTTTTATAAAATTAATAATAAAAGAAATCAGCGAAAGCAGTGGTAATATATTTGTAGCGGGAAGAAATATCTGTAATCTTAAATCAAACAGAATTCCCCAGTTAAGAAGGAACATAGGGTGTGTTTTTCAGGATTTTAAACTGTTGCCTAATAAGACTGTTTTTGAGAATGTGGCATTTGCCCTTGAAGTTATAGGAAAACCGGGTTATGAAATAAATATTCAGGTGCCGCAGGTTCTAAAACTGGTAGGCCTGCATACTAAAATGAATTCATACCCCCACCAGCTGTCGGGCGGAGAGCAGCAGAGAGTTTCCATTGCCAGAGCATTTGTTAACAGGCCCCCGATACTTCTAGCGGATGAGCCAACCGGTAATATCGACCCGATAACATCGGAAGGGATTATGAAGATATTGTCAAGAATAAATCTTATTGGCACCACTGTGCTTATGGCTACACATGACAAGAGTATAGTAAATTCAATGAGGAGACGGGTTGTAGAACTTGAGGAAGGAGAAATAATAAGGGATCAGAAGAGAGGAGTTTATGGGGATTGATGGTAAGATCCAGGTATTTTTTTAGTGAGACATTTATAAATCTGAGGCGAAACTTCTTTATGGGGTTTACAGCTATCACCACAGTTGCTATTACGTTATTTATCGTTGGTTTTTTTACTCTGATTGTATATGACGTTCAGGGTATAATAAAATCGGTTAAAAGCCAGGTAGAGCTGGCAGTATATCTTGAAAACGGCATATCACCAGAGCTAGAGGATTATATTGAGAAGAAGATATTAAGCTGGGAAGAAACGGATTCTGCTAAATATGTTTCCAAGGAACAGGCGCTGGAGAGGTTCAAGGAGCAAAATGAGGGAAGCGATATTTTAAAAGAGATCGAGGGCAATCCTCTTCCGGCTTCTTTTGAGATAACTTTGAAAAGCCCGGAAAAAATTGATCAGGTGGCACTCCGTTTCTATGATAAAGACGGTAATTATATTGAGGGAGTAAATGATGTAATATATGGAAAGGATTATGTTAATAAACTCTTTTCTATAACCGCGATTATTGGGACTATAGCATTTCTTATAATTGCGGTACTTCTTCTTGCGGCTATGGTATTAATATTTAACACCATAAGACTCTCTATTTATGCGCGCCGGAAGGAAATTGAAGTTATGAAACTTGTCGGGGCTACTAACTGGTTTGTAAGAATCCCTTTTTTATTTGAAGGTTTTTTTGAAGGTTTTACCGGAAGCATTATTTCTATTATACTTTTATTTTTTATGGGAAATTTCTTATTAATCAGAGGGGAAAGAATAATTGCGGATACCATGCGGATAAAGGAGCTGGCTATAGTCGGAAGCGGAAATATTATTTTATACGTATATATCGGGTTAGCGGTTCTCGGAGGTCTTATAGGGATTTTAAGCAGCGCAATTGCCCTGAGGAGATATGTTAAAATTTAATCCTTAATCGTTTTTAGTGTATGAGGTTTTAAATTTTTATAAATTAGTATTAAAATAGTTATAATAAAAAAATGAAATAGCATGAGTATTAATAGTAAAAACATTATAGTCATATTTGTAACAATAATTATAGCACTCTCCAGCTTTAATCTTATAACTACCGCCATGCCGCAAACCCTTTATGCCCAGACTCTTGAGGAAGAATTGGAACAAATACAGGAAGAAAGAGAAGAAGCCAAAGAAAAGATTGAAGAAGCAACAAAAACAGAGAGACAATATAGAAGTGAAGTGGATCAGGTGGAGGAACAGCTGCTCGGAGCATTATCGGAACTGGATGGTCTCAATGCAAAATTAGCTGAAGCAAAAGCAGAAGTTGATAAAGCGACTATAGAAATGGTTTTAAGAGAAGAAGAATTAAAAAGAATAGAAGATGAGCTTGCGGAGAAAGTAAAAACATTAAATAACAGAGTTACCGCTATTTATAAGAACGGGAATGGAAATATACTTGAAATTATCCTTAATGCAGAAGATTTTATTGATTTTATATCAAAATTAAAACTGATGAATCTTTTTGCGGAGCAGGATACCCAGAATATTCTTTTAATCAAGGAAAAAAGGGATGCAACTATAGGAATAAAAAAATCAATAATTGATTTGAGGGAAAGGCAGAAAGAATATAAGAGCAGAGTTGAAAAATTAGTGACTCAGGCCGAGCAGAAAACAAATGAAGTTGAGAGTTTATATGGCGAAAAGAAGAACCTGCTTTCGCAGAGCACCGCTAATAAAAATGCCCTTGTTCAGATGGAGAAACAGCTCGAGATTAAAGAAGCAGAACTTACAAGGATCCTTGAGAGTTACAGATACGGTAATGCTCCTTCAGGAAAATTTTTGTGGCCCGTAGCCGGAAGAATGGGGTCCGGTTTTGGCTATAGGATACATCCTATATTCGGGGGAATAAGGTTTCATTCGGGTATAGATATTATAGCTCCTTACGGAGCGCTCGTAAAAGCTGCAGATGGCGGACAGGTTGTTCAGGCCGGCTA
>CAZLME010000078.1:0-6950 GCA_964560595.1 uncultured Actinomycetota bacterium | reverse complement strand
TTTGGTAGCGGGGGCTGGATTCGAACCAGCGACCTTTGGTATGTTCAACCATTCACTAACTTGATTCATTATCTCTGTCACCTCCTTTCATTATTATTTGAGCAGTTAGTCTACTCATCCCAGCCGCTAACCTTAGTTAACAGCTGAGTGAAGAGACTAGCCAATGGTCTCTGGCTTGATGTCTACCCCTTGAGCCTTAAGCTCGTCTGCCGTCTTGCGGATGGGCTTGGAGTTAGCCTTCTTGGCTTTGGGCTTGGGTACTGGCTTGGTCGCTGGCTTCTCGGCCTCCGGCTTCTCAGTCTCTGGTTCCTCAGTTTTGGGAGCTTCAGCCGACTGGGTAGCATTAGCCTTGTGATTATACACAGCTTTAAGGATTAGCTCAATCTGCAGGTCATCAGGCTGCCAGCTATAGGTTTTGCCCTTAGTCTCTCTAGGGAATTGATGCCTCAGAATTCTCCTCAACACAGGGGGCTTCACACCAGCCTGGTCTGCCAGTTGCTTGACTGTGATAGTGTCTGCCATTGGGTTTACCTCCTTTTCTTTAATACCTGAATTTTAAGAGAGGTAAGTGGCAATCTAAAGGCTCTTTAGGGCGTTTTCCGTCCAATCTTCCGTCCAAGTTTGGGAAGCATTACACAGGGAGGCAGCCAAGATTTTATAAGGGTAAAACCATTGGTGGGTAATTGGGGGGCTTAATTTCTAACCTTACAACCTGTAGAATAGCATTAAGGGGGTGATTGCTATGGAGGATGAAGAGCTTAAGTTTCTGAAAATGATAGGGATGGCTAAGAAAGATATAGGCAAAGTCCCTGATTTTATGGTAAAAGCGGAGAAGGGCAAGGTTACAGTGGTGATGCGGAGTAAGCTCGAAGAGCTAAAAACATTTGGGCAGTGGGCAGTTGTTACTATCTCGCCTCAGGACTTTGTCAATATGGCCAACAACTTCCAAGCAATGTTACTTGACCTTAAGAGGCGGGGAAAGCCAAAGGGTTAGGCTATCCGCACAACTTGGCTGAATTGAGCAGCTAGATAAGAGGTAAGCCTGCGCGAGGCTATCAATTTTGAGCGTTTTTAGATATGCTTGAGACACTAGTTTCTAGTCATAATACCAGTAAACTGTCTTAAAATGGAGCTACCTATCGCAGTGTTCGAATCGAAGTCTCAATGATATCTTCAAGCCTATCTCTATCTAATGCTGCTGCTACTACTTCTGCGCATTCAGAGTGGCAAAATAAGCGGACTTTACCTACTGCTTGTAGAAACTTCTCATGAAGCTCGCGCCAGATAATTGAATCTTCTAGTTTAAAATCGTCTCTCCATTCGGTGGACATATCGCGCTTTTTATCTTCTGGCATATATTCCAGTGCTGTTGTAGTACCAGGGCGATCAATGGGTATATCAATTAGCGCCCATATTTTGCCTTGTTCTTGTCTAGCAATCATCATGTCAATATTATCTGTCGTTAGTATTGTGTCTTTTCGCCTTTCAGTATCGTTCATTGCCCTTATTGAATCCATAATTCTTCTTTGAATTTCTTCTTGTAGCCTAATCATGTCTAATATTGTTGATGCTTTTCTAAATCTAATTAACATATCCCACAATCGACCGTTTCTTCTCTCGCTGATTACTAAAACTCTCTTAAATATATTTCTCTCATTTAAGTATGTGATAAGCTCTTTGCCTTCCGTTGAGGTCTTTTCCTTGATCCACCCCAATATCTCTCGATCTGCTGGCAAGACCTGAGTCAGGGGATCCAGTCCCTCCTGCGTTTCTAGTGGTAGTAGGCGTAAGACTTTAGGTTGAGACAAACGCGATTCTATAAATTCTCTGTAGAACATAGTTCTAAAATCTTTTTCCGCCCGGGGGCTAGACCCGAGATGTTTCACAATTTCCCAAATTGATCTATGTAACATTGCTTTAGCAGCTCGTGATGTATGGTGCCAATATACTGTTCCGAACATTGCATAACGAGCAAAAGCGATGGATTCCGCTGATATGCGCCCCTTTTCGTGTATTCCTACAGCAACATATAGTCTTCGATCTTTTTCTTGATAGATGACTGTTAGACAGTTAAGTAAACGTTGTAGATCAAAGCCGCTCGCATATGGTAAGCCTAATGTTCGCGCATCTCTAGTTAGATAGTCTAGCTTATCGGCATCGATAGGGCCCTCGATTATCGTATGTAATAATCTAGGCTTAATTGGCAGATCAGTATTATTAGGATTGGATATTAGGATTTGTGCTATATATTGAGGCGAAACCTGCCAGTCCCTAATAATTATTTCTCTTAACAAATTTCCGTAGAACAGGTCGCTGGTACTATTGAGTATGTCAACGGCTATTCGTTCGTGCGAAAAAACTTCTGGAGCAGCTTCACTCAGATCATGCGCTAGTGGGAAATGGCCAATGTCATGAAAAAGAGATGCTAAAAGACAAGCGGCAATGTCAGAGGGTGTCATTATTTGCCTGAAAAGTGGATTGACTGGATCATTGTACAAGGCCTGAATATAGTGTATTGCATTAGTAAATACCCCCAAAGAGTGTTCAAACCTCGTATGCGTGGCCGTAGGATAAACCTGTACCAATAGACCAAGCTGAGACACTCCGGTGAGTCTTTGTAGAGAGCGATGGTTTATTAATTTTTCAAGTCTACCTGATAGTGGAGCCTTCCATTGTCCACCTATTTGAATTGTCGTAGTGCAATACTGATCTATTTCTGGAATATAGGTTGATAAAGGGAATTCCCCAGTGAGTTTTTTAAAGTCTTCTTCTATTTGTTCAATACTTTCGTATTTCAGTTCTTCAAATGCTGACCTCGGTAATGCCATAGCTCTTTCCTTTTGTTCATCAGCATTTTTCCCATCTAATGCTCGACAAGCTAATAAATGCAAGTATTTACGGTGATAAGCTGGTATGCGTCGAGTTACTATATTTGGGTCGAAATACTGTAGTAGCGAGATTATTGTTTTACCTAGAGCATATAGATCGTATTTCTTTTGTAACTCACCGCGTTTCAAGTAGCCACGCATTCTGTTAGGATCTGTAGTTGAAGCGATCTTCTTCTCAATGAGTTGGGGATGAGCATATCCCCTAGTATAAACGGCCAGAACATTGTCGTCTGGGTTTCCGGTAAGTTTTCTTGCTGATCCAAGGTCAGACAGAACAGCAAATTCATCTGGGGCTATCAGTATGTTTTCGGGTTTTATGTCCAAGTGCACAATATTAAGAGAGTGCAAGTGTCTTATAGCGGCAATAATTTGCTGTAGAATATGTATTAATTGCTCGGAGGTTCTGTTAGCATCTGAGAAAAATTCCTCTGCATCTTTAGCTCCATCAATATATTTCATTATGTAGTAGGGATATTCAGACCCATCCACTGTAACTGTGTCGTAATCATATACCTCAACTATATTTCTGTGTATTGCTTCAACCAAATATTTTATTTCATCGGATATGATGCTCGTGAATAACTCGTGATAACCATCAATTGGGCGTGGAAACTTAAGTGCACGCCTCACGTTTAATCGCCGATTAAGAACTTTAAGTATTACACTAACGCCACCATGTTGAAGTGGTTCTACTAATGCATAATCTTTCTTTATTTGTTCGTATATCTCATGAATTATCCTAGCTAGAGTAGGACTCTCTTTCTCCCAATTCTCAGTGCCGTGATTATGCCGCTCGTAAATAGTTTTAAGGGATAGCATACATTCATCGGGAGTGATTTCAACAAAAGAGGTATTTACTGTTTTAAGCTCATTTTCCTGATCCGGCTCTTTTTGAGTTGCTATATTATAAGTGGAGGAACGTAGTTCCTGAATTTCCAAGTACTTTCCAACTTGCATCCTATGAGCATAGGATGGCTCTCTATTTGTCCACTTCTTTACAGTTCCGTAGCTGATACCTATTTCCTGAGTAAGTACCCTTAGAGAGATTCTTCTTTTATTAGCAAGACTCTTTAACTTTTCGTATATGGATGACACGGTTGTCCTCCATTTTTGGGCATCTTATCTTAATCGTGTGTTGCATACTCTATGCTTTTCTAGCTGCATTTGTCAATGATTTTAGGAGTATTATAGGAAATTTCGCAACGACGTTGGGCCGCAACTCGACCCAACAGGGGGTATAATTCCAGCGCAATAGCAATGCTCAATAGATGAGCTATGCTCTCAAACGCTCCAAAATCTGAAGCACCCGGAAAAAGGGGTTAACGGTATCATTTGACATGATTCTAGCCATTTGGCGGAGTTCGTTAATACACGATGTGTATTCACTATTGATAACTAGCTCCAAACCTTTAACTTTTCCTAGTTCCTCTGTGATGTATCCCTTTGGAACAACTGGAGACCAAAACATAAAATGTCGAGAAGGGAAATCTGCGAGATACTCCTTCGCATACTCTTTCTGTTTTTGATATTTTTGTTTTATCCTAGCCACTGTCGTCTTGTTGTCCTTATAGAGTAATCCTCTTATGTGAGTGGTAACTTCACAAAGATATGCTGTTTTATTATCAAAATCGAGTCCTATAACATCTAGCTCGTCGAGTCCGCGCATTCCACCCTCAATCCTTCTTACATTATAGTCGATGAATTCGCAACCCTTTATAATTCTAAGATATGCTCCCACAGCATATTCACCCATTTCTGCTGTCATTTGGTGATACTCCTATAATGGACTCTCGTCATGAGTCTGTCTCAAGGTCTTGATAAATGCTGCTAAACTGTTCTAAGGCGGATTCGAGGTTCTCAGCGATATCTTTTGCCAGTATATCCGGTGCTGGCAGTTTTTCTGAATCTTCAAGGCTTTCATCTCTTAGCCAAAATATATCAAGGCTTACCTTGTCCCTGTGTAAAATTTCGTCGTAGGTGAAGGTTCTGAATCGCTCACTCTCTTTTCTGTCGAAACGATTTTCTGGGCTGTAGCATTTAATAAAGTCCTGGAGGTCTTCATATCGCATAGACCTTGTTTTTAACGTAAAATTCATGTTGGTCCGTAAGTCATATATCCAGAGTTTTTCTGTCCACGGTTTCTCGCTGGCTGGTTTTCTATCAAAGAAAAGAACATTCGCCTTAACACCCTGTGCGTAAAACAGGCCGGTGGGTAATCTTAAAAGTGTGTGAACATCGCACTCGTGAAGTAGTTTTCTTCTCACTGTCTCGCCTGCACCGCCCTCAAATAGGACATTATCAGGCACGACGATGGCAACTTTCCCATTTATCTTCGTTAGAGTCTTCACATGCTGGACGAAGTTTAGCTGTTTATTTGATGTGGTTGCCCAAAAGTCTTGGCGCTCATAAATCAGAGATTCTCGGTCGGCTTTGCCCTCACCATTAAAAATCGTGACGCTGCTTTTCTTGCCGAAGGGGGGATTGGTCAGTACCATTTCAAAGCGGTCACCTGGGTCAGAAACGAGTGAATCCCCCACCTCGATAGGGCTTTCATCTCCGCCGATTCCGTGGAGATAAAGGTTCATCACACACAGCCTTACGACACCGTCAACAATATCCTTTCCACTTAAGGTGTGAAGCTTCAGGAATGTTTTTTGGTCTTTATCTAGCTGGTAGTTTCTCGATACATAATCGTGTGCTGCCAGAAGGAAACCCCCTGTACCACAGGCGGGGTCGTAAATGTTCATTCCCGGCTGTGGTCTCATGACCTCTAAAATAGCTTTGATGAGAGGCCTGGGGGTAAAATACTGGCCGGCTCCGCTTTTGATGTCTTCAGCGTTTTTCTGTAAGAGCCCTTCGTAAATATCTCCTTTGACATCAATATCCAGGCCAACCCAGGTTTCAGCATTGATTAGCTCAATCAGACGCCTTAGTTTAGCCGGGTCTTGAATCCTGTTTTGGGATTTCCTGAAGATGACACCCAGCATTCCTTTCTCTTTGCCCAGGGTGTCAAGAATGTGACGGTAGTGCATTTCAAGGGCATCTCCATCTTTTTTGAGGAGGCTCTGCCAGTCAAGGTCTTGGGGAATACCAGAGGGTTTGTTGAAGGGTGGTCCAGTCTGCTCATCAGCCATCTTCAAAAACAGTAGATAGGTTAGCTGCTCCACGTAGTCGCCATAACTTACGCCGTCATCACGGAGGACATTGCAGTAGTTCCATAGCTTTTGCACAATTGCGGCGGATTCTTTTGCCATACTACATCAGACTCCCTTGTATTGTATTTAACCTTTTCCTGCCCCTCCCGGCTGCTTTCTTTTCAGCTTCTCTCTTTGTCTTCTCTGCCTTTATTCGCTCTAATAGTTTTTCTGTTGGTTCATCATTTGGGTCCTGCGGCATCAACTTACCCTCGAAGGCTCTCTTTAAGATACTCTGGCGTAATCTCTCTGCCTGCATGAAGCTTTGCTCTGCAACCTTTTCAATCTGGTCAGCTACAGACAAACGGCGCTCGATTTCTTCAACAATCTGGACCTGTTCAGCCATGGAGGGGACAGCGAATGGAACACGTCTCAAATCATTAACGGAAGATATATTGACCATTGCGGAGCCTCTAGTATTCATCCATAAAATTTCATCAATTCTCGACTTAAATAAATAGATGAAATATTGAGTGTTTAAGATTTTCTTATCCAAAGTAATTTTTAATAATGCTTGATTTATTATTCCTGGCTTTATCCCGTCAGGAACAACAACAATCTGGCCAACGCTTCCAGAACAACTCATTAATATATCCCCAGGCTTGACCTCAAAACTTATTAATTCATTAAACTTATTTTCATCTATAAAATATTTACCGCGATTGAAATCGTTATATATAACATTACCCTGTTCGTACACCTTATAACCATGTGGTACGAAAAACGCTTTTTTTATTGCACTACCAAAAGGGCCTCTCCTTATAGAGTTTCTATCATTACTCACAAGGTAATCCAAAGTTAGATATGACCACCCCTCCGGCAATTCTGGTAAATCAGATGTGTTTAACGGTGGTAGTTCCCTAACCTT
>CAZLME010000077.1:0-6982 GCA_964560595.1 uncultured Actinomycetota bacterium | reverse complement strand
ACGTGCACCGTTATGTGAGCATCAGTTTAACATGCTGGATGATTTCTACAGAGCCTTATTGTGTAAGACAATTTAAATGCTTTCTTCATTCCTGTACCTTACACTAAAGCCGTGAATCTGGTAGTTTATGTGTAGAAGGACTTAATTGTAAAGCGAGCGTATAACAATTAATTTTAAATCACCAAATTAACTGTAAAGCATGGTCAAGTTCTTCATTCTCGATGTTCAGCAGTCAGGTTCCGACAAGCCCGAGGTGATGCTGTGGGGCAGGAATGAGAACGGCGACCCCGTACTTGTCATAGACAGGAATTACAGGCCCTACTTCTTCGTTGAGTACCGGGACGGTATGGACAGGGGACAGGCGGAGGAGCTTGCCAGGAAGATAGGTGAACTGACAATAGAAGGCAGCAGGCCCGAGAGAACGGAGCTTCAGGAGAGGAAGCTTTTCGGCAAGGAAAAGAAGCTGATAAAGATAACCTTGACGAGGCCAAACGACGTGATCAGGTTCAGGGACAAGGTGAAGGAATGGACCGGGGTCAAGGCGAAATACGAGCACTCAATCAGTTTCTACAGGCGCTACCTTGTGGACACGGGCATAACGCCGATGACCTGGGTCGATGTCGATGGCAGGGAAGATGCCGGCGGCAAGTATGCAGTAATCGAGGCCGAGAAGATAACGCCGACCGGTTCCGATCAATACCCGAAGATGAACATGATGGCGCTCGACATAGAGCTTGTCGAAGAGGGCGAGGAAGAGAGGATAATCATGGTTTCCGTAAAGGACAACAGGGGATTCAGGAAGGTGCTGAGCTACAAGAAGGCCGATGTCGACTTCCTTGAGGTCGTGCAGGACGAGAAAGGCCTGATAGGCAGGCTGTCGGAGATTATCGGTGAAAGGGACCCCGACATCCTGGTCACCTACAACGGCGACCGTTTCGACTTCAGGCACCTTTCGGAAAGGGCGAGGAAGTATGGAACGGAGCTGAGGTTCGGGAGGACCGAAAAGGGCGTGTCGTTCAAGCGGCGCGGCAGGATACAGGCAGCCTTCGTCGAGGGGCGTGTCCATCTGGACCTGTTCAATTTCGTTGAGAACATACTGACGGACGCGCTTTCATCGGACTCGCTGAGCCTGGACAGCGTGTCCAGGGAAATCCTCGGCAAGGGCAAGAAGAGGCTCGAGTGGGACGAGATGCAGAATGCCTGGGAGAAGAGCAGGGGGCTCGAGAGGATTGTCAAATACTGCATGACGGACTCGGAGCTGGCACTTTCGCTGGCCAGGGCCTTCCTCCCGCAGATATCAGAGCTCTGCAGGATAGTCGGGCAGGGCCTTTTTGATGTTTCAAGGATGACGTATTCGCAGCTCGTTGAATGGCTGCTGATGCGCGAGTCAAGGAAGACTGACGAGCTGATACCCAACAGGCCCAAGTACGAGGAGATACAGATAAGGAGGAAGGCCGCTCCTTACACGGGGGGCTATGTTTACCCTCCGAAGGAAGGCATACACCAGAGCATAGCGCTCTTCGACTTCATGTCGGTCTCGCGCGAAGAGCCCGTAGTCCTAAGAGACTGTGGGGGAAAGGTCCATATTGAAAAGATAGGGGAGTTCATAGACCGGCACATGTCCCGGGATAAGAAGGCAATTTCCTCCGCGGAGATAGATGACAGTATAAGAGGCCGTGGCTGGGATGTGCTTTGCTTCGATGAGAAGTACGGCGTATCATTCAAGCCTGTAACGCAGATTTCAAGGCATCCGAATCCGGGGAGGATGCTGGAAATCATGACAAAAACCGGAAGAGAGATAAGGGTCACCGGGAACCACTCGCTCTTCACAGTCAATAGGGAGCTTGAGCCTGTACCCGTGAGAGCCGCCAGCCTGAAAGCAGGCAGACATGTGCTCATCCCGAGATACGTGGAGATGCCGGAAGTCTTCAAGAATCGTATAAACGTCCTGGAGTTTCTGAATATCGACAGTGATTTTTTCGTTCTGGAACCGGCAGACGGCAAGAAAATCGTCAGGGTCGGGAAAAGGCTCAAGGTTATTGACATCCTGTCAAGCAGGGATAGGACTTCAAAAGAGATTGGGAAACTGCTGTCGATGTATCACTCGAACTGCTGCCACCTGATGAAGAAGCTGGCCGGAGAGGGGCTCATCGGGAAGGATGGTGCGAATTATCATCTCACAAAACGCGGGGAGCGTTACTACAGGATCGAATCGGAACTTTCTAGATTCAGGAAATACGAAGGGAATCGCAGGATGTACAGATACAGGGCGGCCGACGTGAAAGACCTGATGCTCACAATGGACGCCGAAATGCTCAAAGGGTGGAAAATCGGAGTCAGGAATTGCAAAGAAGTCATGGACGTGATATTGGAACTGAAGCCGCTTTCTTCTTTATTGGGATGGTACGCATCTGAAGGGTGCATGATTAAGACGAAAAAGAAGGATGTATGGAGAAAAGGTGAACAATATCAATGGAAAGTGTGCATTACCCCGGTGAAAAAATCGGAATGCGATGAAATAAAGGACTTGATGAAGGACCTCCGCATCAGGTACAGCGAAAGAAAAGACGGCGTGGTACTCTCGTCAAAACTGTATTACGGCATTTTCGATTCGCTTGGATGCGGGAAGGAGGCTCATGAGAAGAAGGTGCCCGATATGGTTTATCTGTTTGACGGGGAACACAAGAAGGAATTCATGCTCTCTTACCTGAAGGGGGACGGACATTGCTACGGGAACTATTACGGATGCGTGACCGTTAGTAGGAATCTTGCGAATTCGCTGGCGCTCCTGGCTTCTTCGCTGGGCCTTCACTTCAACATAAACCGTCAGAAATCGTCGGAGAGCAAGATTATTAAAGGCAGGACTATCAATTGCTCAGAGTCATACTTCATGACGATAAAGGGCTTCGGCAGGATGAAAAGAAGGAGCTACAATTATCCGTTCACGATACCCGCCGAATTCTGTCCGGAGGGCTTCAGGACGAAGAACAGGAAAGTCATCTTCAGGGAAGAGCTCGCCGCCTGGGCAAAGCAAAACGGGAGTTACAAAATCGCGAGATTTGCCGAAAGCAATCTTTCGCTGGACAGGGTAGTCTCTATAAAAGAAATAGAGGACTGCTCCGACTTTGTGTATGACATAGAGGTGGAACCCACGCAGAATTTCCTTTCAGGCTTAGGATGGATTATAGCGCACAACTCGCTGTATCCATCAATAACGATAACCCATAACGTCTCCCCTGAGACGCTGTACTGCCAGTGCGTCAACGGCGACAAGAGCGGCGGGGTACATCAGGTGCCCGGAAAGGAGTACTACTTCTGCAAGACGCATCCGGGATTCGTGTCGGCCACGCTGAAAACCCTTGTCGATAAGAGGCGCAAGATAAAGGACCAGATGAAGGGGATGGACCCGGAAAGCGAGGAATACAGGATGATGGACAACAGGCAGCACGCGCTGAAAATACTTGCAAACGCGAGCTACGGCTACTACGGCTATGCCGGGTCGAGGTGGTACTCCAGGGTATGCGCCCAGAGCATAACCGCATGGGGCAGGTACTACATACAGAAGGTGATAAGAAAGGCCGAGAAGATGGGTTACGAAGTCGTTTACGGTGACACCGATTCGCTGTTCGTCAGGGTGAGGTCGGAGAAGGAGGGCGAGAAGCTGCTGGAAGCCGTCAACAGGACGCTTCCGGGTGCCATGGAGCTCGAGTTCCAGGGCCTGTACAGGGCGGGCATATTCGTTCCGGCGAAAACCGGGCTGGCCGCAAAAAAGCGTTACGCGCTGATAGACGAAGAGGGCGAGATAACCATCAGGGGCTTCGAGATTGTCAGGAGGGACTGGTCGCCGATCGCCCGGGAAACCCAGGAAAAGGTTCTTCTGGCCGTGCTCAGGGACAACTCCCCGGAGCAGGCGCTGAGCATAGCAAAGAAAACCGTCCAGAGGATCCAGAAGGGCGCCGTTGACATGGACAGGATGATAATACACACGCAGCTGACCCGGCCGCTCAAGGAATACGAGCAGATAGGGCCGCATGTCGTTGCGGCGCAGAAGGCGCTCAAGAGGGGAAGGCCCATAGCGCAGGGCTCGATGATATCCTACGTGGTGACGAAGGGCTCCGGGAGCATATCGGAAAGGGCCGAGCCCGCTGAGGATGCGGAGAATTACGACCCGGATTACTACGTCAACAACCAGGTGGTCCCCGCGGCCATGAGGGTGCTTGCGGCGTTTGGATACACCGAGGGCGACCTATTATCCGAGGGCGACGTCCAGTACTCGCTCGAGAAGTTCGTGGGCAAATCCCTCAAGAAAAGGGTGAGGAACGGCATCAGGAAAATAGGAGGTAAATCCGGTAAATAAAGCTTTTTATGGCATTGAAGGTAATTATAGAGATTGATGAGAGGTGGTTTGATGCTTAAGGTTGCCGTTAACGGTTTCGGGCGAATAGGAAGGAACTTTCTGAAGGCATCGCTCAGCAGCAAGGCGTTCAGGGTGGTCGCGGTCAACGACCTCGCCGAATCGGAGACGCTGGGGAGGCTGTTCAAGTACGATTCCGTATTCGGCCCCTTTGACGGAAGGATAGAATGGGGGAAGGGCTTCATAAAGGTGAACGGCCGTAAGATACAGACGTTCGCCGAGAAGGACCCGTCGAAGCTTCCGTGGGGCAAGCTCGGGATCGACGTGGTCCTGGAATCGACCGGCATATTCAGGAAATACGAGGACGCTGAGTTGCACCTGAAGGCCGGGGCGAAGAAGGTCATCCTGTCGGCCCCGCCGAAGGGCGACAGGCCTGTCAAGCAGATCGTCCTCGGGGTCAACGAGAACACATACGATCCGAAGAAAGACCTCATCATATCCAACGCGTCATGCACGACGAACTGCCTTGCGCCCGTGGCCAAGGTGCTCGACGACGCGTTCGGCATAGAGAAGGGCTTCATGACGACCATACACGGCTATACTTCCGACCAGGTGCTCCTTGACGGTCCCCACAAGGACATGAGAAGGGCGAGGGCCGCGTGCCTGAACATCGTGCCGACTAGCACCGGAGCCGCAAAGGCCTTGGGCAAGGTGATACCGAAGCTTGACAAGAAGATATCAGGTTCTGCGATAAGGGTTCCCGTGGCGGACGGCTCCATAGTGGACCTCGTCGTCGAGCTAAGGAAGAAGCCTGTTCCCCCGGAGAAGGTCAACGGGGTCATGAAGAAGGCCGCGCAGGGCAGGCTCAAGGGCATCCTGCAGTATTCGGAAGAGCCCCTTGTGTCTTCCGACATAATAGGCAACCCGCATTCGTCCGTTTTCGATTCACTGCTGACCAACACCGAAGGCGACCTGATAGAGGTGTTCGCCTGGTACGACAACGAATGGGGCTATTCCAACAGGCTTGTCGACCTGATAGAGTTCATGAAAAAGAAGTGGAGGTGAGACCTTGATCCACTCGGCCGCGGAGCTGAAAAAGCCAGACCTGAAAGGGAGGATTGTATTTCTGAGGGGTTCCGCCGACGTCCCCATGAAAGAGGACATGGACATCCACGACATAGGCCGGATAAAGGATACAAGCAGGATAGACTCGTTCATGCCGACGCTCGAGCACCTCATAAAGAACGGGGCGCGCGTCGTCCTCCAGCCGGGATGGATAGGCAGGCCCGACGGCGTCCAGAAGCAGTTGAGCGTGATACCCGTTTATCTTTACATAAAGGAGAAGCTGGGAGAGAAGGGGCTTCTCAAGCATGAGATGCTGCTCGCGCCGTCGGAGCTGCACGGGAAGATCAAGAGCATCGCGGAGAACTTCGACGTCATAAAGGACAAGGTCGCAGGCCTCGAGGACGGCCAGGTCCTGGTCCTTGAAAACCCCAGGTTCGACAAGAGCTACAACAAGGGGGACGAGTCCTATGCGAGGACGCTCGCTGGCATGGTGGACATCTACGTGGCCGATGACTTCGCCCAGAGGCACAGGCCCGCTGCAGACATAGTGCCCATGGCGAAGCACGTCGAGAAGAGGTATGCGGGGTTCCACCTCATGGAGGAGATAGAGTACATAAGCAGGGTCGCGAAGGAGCTCGACAAGGCGAAAAGGAAGCCGTTCGTGTTCATACTCGCCGGAAAGAAGATAGAGACCAAGCCCGGCGTCGTCTCGAAGATAACGGTCGCGCTCAAGCTTCTCGACAGGATGACAGACGCCGACAGGATACTTGTCGGGGGCGCTGTCGCATACACATTCATAATAGCAAAGCATCACCTGGATGCTGTGAAGGCCGGCCCTGACGAGGTGAGGAAGATATCGACGAGAGAGATGAAGAAGCTTGTAGGCGACTCCTACCTTGCGGATGACGTCCACGACCAAGTGCTGCTCGCCGGGAGGGTGCTGCTCAAGGCGAAGGGGAAGGGCATTGCAGTGCTCATACCGAAGGACCATCTTATCGTGAAGAACGGTGAGATAAAGGTGTCCAGGGACATACCCAAGGGATGGATGGGGGTTGACATAGGACCCCAGACCATCAAGGAGTTCGAGTACGCGATAGAGGGTGCCGGTTTCGTGGTCATGTCGGGCCCCGTCGGCATGTTCGACAAGAAGGTTCCGGGAGCTGAGAGAGGTAGTGAGGCCGTTGCCAGGGCGCTCGCAGAAGCGACCAGGAAGGGCGTCGTGACAATCTCGGCCGGCGGGGAGAGCACGCTGCTCGTAAACATGGTCGGGGTCAAGATAAGCCACGCAAGCATCGGCGGCGGCTCGACCCTGGAGTTCATAGAGAAGGGAACGCTTCCGGGAATAGAAGCGCTGGAGAGTTAGCATCGTCAGCTTAAGACCCTGAGGTTTCTTGTGCTGAAGTTATCGCTGTCAATTATGAAGGTCGTCCTCGGCTGCTTTTTCATCGTTCCGCCGCCAACAAGGAACGGCTCGTCCACGCAGTAACAGGGAGGGCCTTTGTATCCGGGCCTGATTTCCGGGAGATTCCTGAGCTTGCCGACGTATTTCAGAGAATACAACGC
>CAZLME010000076.1:3371-7440 GCA_964560595.1 uncultured Actinomycetota bacterium | reverse complement strand
AAAAATTAATTGAAATATATAGACGTTCCAATAGCTCTACAGTATTAAACCTGATAATTAAAAAAACTGAAAAACTCGCATATAAAATTGCCGTTGATCTAAAATTAGGCCAGTGGGAGCGGAAGGATATAAGGCAGGTTGCCCTGGCAGGTTTATTGATAGCAGTAAACAGGTTCAATCCCGAATCCAATATTAAATTTTCCACTTTCGCTTTCCATTACATAAGAGGCGAGATATTGCATTTCATTAGGGACAGCGGACTGATAAAGAGTCCCCGCTGGATATGGAAATTAAATAAAATATTCAATGATTATGTAAAAAATTATGAAATAAAAAATAATCGTTATCCCACCATAGAGGAAATATCTGCAGGCATAAACATTCCTTTAGATGGTATAAATGAATTTTTAAAAGCAAGGGAAACTGTTTATTACGGGAATTTGAAAATCAGTGAAAATGTAGAAAATATAAATAAAGACGACAGAGTCTCTAGCTATGATAGGAGCCTTATAAAATCAAGGGAATATAAGAGTTTTGACCTTGTAATGGAAGATAAAATAATACTGTGGGATGCTATAGACAAACTCTGCGGTTTAAATAAAAAAATTTTAGTTTTAAGCTATTACTCCGGTTTAAGCCAGAAAGAAATAGGCGAAAAAGTAGGTATATCACAGAAATCCGTTTCAAGGAAATTAAAAGAGAGCATAGAAATTTTAAAAGAATATCTTACCTGAAACCATCTTTTTTATTTAAGTTTTATTGCTTTGCTTATTCTTGCATACATTTAAATTTACTTCTTATTTTAAAATTATTTTTATTTATAAGTATAATCATAAAGAAAATATTTTTGTATTTTATTAATATTTATAATATAATATAATTATATAAAATTTTATTAATTAATTATATTAAAATTAATAAAATATTATTATATATATGTCTAAATTAATTAATTATGGGTATAATATATTAATGTACAATAAAACAATTTAAAATTTTATTTAAAAAAGGAGGTAAGAAATGAAGTGGCTTTGCAGAAATCTATATAGAAAGGAAAAAGGATTTACACTTGTAGAACTTATGATTGTAATAATCATACTGGCAATTCTTACAGGTATAGCCATTCCTAGCTATATGGTATTAAGAAACAGGGCAAGGGTTGCAGCAGCACAGAGTGAATTAAAAAACATAGCAACTGCGATTGAGATGTATAATGCCGACCAAGATGCTTATCCAGCTACTGGCTTTGCAGCACTGGTTACAGCGCTGGAAACAGGTGCTGCTGGTGGCGCTGCGTATATGGCTCCTGTGCCAACATTAGACCCGTGGGGCGACAATTATACCTATGTTATGGCTGCCGGTTCTTACACATTAGCAAGTCCTAATGGTGTCACCCTAATAGACGGTCAGCTGCAGTAGTAGTAAGAAGAATAAGTAAAATAAGAAATTAATAGAAAAATTCTTAAACACAGATACTATTAAAAAAGAAAGGGGTAGTTAAAACTGCCCCTTTCTGATTGATATTTATATATATGACTTTCAAATAAGGTTTTTTTATATGATTTTAAATTTTGATTTAAATTTTGACTAATGAAAAATACCGTGATATTATTAAAAGATAAAAAAAATTATATAAATTTATATTATTAAAATATTAAAGTTATATCTAAAGTAATTTTTTTTTAAATTATTATTCAATTATAATAAATATAGCAATATAATAGAAAAAATATAATTTAATAGTTATATAAAACAGCAGTAAATAAGTAATAATTAAAATGGAACTAAAAGAAGTATTTTATTGTGTAATATTTTTTATTTTTGGCCTTGCTATCGGTAGCTTTTTAGGAGTAGTGGCATACAGGCTTCCCCGTAAATTATCCATTATAAAACCGGCATCATTCTGTCCCAGTTGCAATAAGAAAATACCTTTTTACGATAATATTCCTTTACTATCATTTATCATCCTTAAAGGAAAATGCAGATATTGCAAGAGTAAAATTCCATTAAGTGTGCTCTTGATTGAAATAGTGACCGGTATATTATTTACTGCAAATTATTTATTTTTTGGTTTAACATTGAGCACAGCCGCAGGGATAGTATTTTGCAGTGTGCTTATTTTAATATCTTTTATAGATATCGGATTCAGGATCATCCCAAATGTAATAGTACTTCCTTTTACCCTGGTAGGGCTTGCATTCAGTGTTTTTAAGGATTTACCAAAATGGTGGATGCCTTTTGCGTTCAGCCTTGGGGCTTTTTTATTCATGCTCATAATTCATCTTATTTACCCGCGCGGAATGGGAATGGGTGATATAAAGTTAAGCCTTATGATCGGAGCATTTTTAGTGAGAGGTGTAATCCCGGCTCTATTTTTAGGTTTCCTTGCAGGGTCAATATACGGAGTATCACTTATTGCAATAAGAAAGGGCAAACTTAAGCAGGCAGTACCTTTTGGACCCTTTATTTCACTTGGCAGTATTATATCTTTATTTTGGGGCAATTATATCTTAAAATGGTATCTAAGTTTAATTTTTTAAAATTAAGAGAGCGTGGTTTAAATGCTTGCAATTGGTTTAAATCTAAGTTCATCTGTAATCAATATTGTTGAACTTTTAAAATCAAGAAATAATATTATTATAAGAAAAATGATAAGAGCAGAAGTTCCATCTGATTCCGTTATAAAAGGGGAAATACAGAAACCTGATATTCTTGCAAATAGCCTAAAAGAACTCTGGAGAAAATATAAGATTTCCGACAGGAAAGTATTTATTGGAATAGCAAATCAAAAAGTTATTGCTAAAGAAATTAAAATACCGGTTATAAATGATGCTGAAATAAAAAGTTCAATTGAATATCAGATAAGTGATTTTATTCCCATACCTAAAAATAATATTATATATGATTATTATATAGTTGAAAAAGGAGAGGACCATTCTCGTATAATGCTTGTCGGTGCGATGAAAAGTATGATCGACGATGTAGTTTATAGTTTTAAAAATGCCGGACTTCTCGCACAGGTAATTGACTTAAACTGTTTTGCATTGTACAGGACAGTAAATCATATATACGGACTTGAAAAGATTGAAAAAAATGAAAAAAGTAAAAAGATGGATACTTTTTGTGTGGTGAACCTTGGAACTGAAATATCAATAATTGAAATGATTCATGATTATAGTTTAAAGTATCCGAGATTTACTTCTACATCTATTAGAAGTTTCGTGGATGAACTTTATAAAGAGGTAAAAAAAGATAATAAATATTGTGAAGATATAATATCAGGATTTGATTTTAAAATTTTAATGTCTAAAAAAAGTTCGGAAGTAACAAAGAAAATAGAGAATAAGGATATCCAGAGTAAACCCAGATCAAAAATAATTAAAAAAACAGATGAAAGTAGCGATATTAAAAATGTCACTGAAAGTAAAAATTTAACGGAAATTTTTAAGAAAAATGCGGACCGGTTTATCGAGGAAATAGGATTATCAATAGAACATTTTATGCAGGAAAACCCCAAATCCAATATTGGAAAAATAATTTTAACCGGCGAGTATATCAAAAATATTGATAAATATATAGAGCAGGAAATACAGTATAAAGTTGAATTATTAAATATCACTGATTCTTTTTCATTAAAAAATCTAAAAGGTCTCGGTGATTATAATGATAAAGATATAAATTATGTTTTAGACCCAATGGCTATAGGCATGGCACTGAGAGGTTTAAATCAATGAAAAATATAAATCTTCTCCCAAAAGAAGTAAAAACTAAAGATGTAAAAAGTATATTATTGAATGCAATACTGGTAATATTGATAATAATATTAGTAGTAATGGGAGTTTTTTCATTGATTTTATTGAAGGTCAATAATTATCTTACGCCTCAGCTGGACAATTACATAAGTGCAAATATGCAACTTAATAATTACATAACAAAACTGGAAGCTTACAATCAGTTTAAAGTTGAAGTAAAAGAAACTAAAGAACTCACAGATTACTTACTGAAAGAAGAGGTGTTATGGTCAAATGTTTTATATAATTTTAGTCAAAACATGCCCAATAATGTATAT
>CAZLME010000076.1:0-3361 GCA_964560595.1 uncultured Actinomycetota bacterium | reverse complement strand
AAGGAGATAGTAAAAAATATTATGATCTTATTTATGGAACCGAAAAGCCCAAACCTGAAGATGTCGGAAAAGTATTATTTTTTACTATAGTTGGTTATGCACTTGATTATACGGACGTAACAAAGTTAATAGTCCATATAGGCAACATGGAGAATGTTGGAGAAGTATTGATCAGCAATATAGGTAAAGATTATATTACTGATTTAAATATAGAGGTATTGTCCTACGACATAAGTGCATATATGGATATGGAACCGTATCTGGAAGAATTAATTAAAGAATCACAGACAGAGCAGGTTGAAGATCAGGATGTACTGGAACAGGAAATGGAAATGTTAAATCAATAATAAAATTATTTTAAGAAATTATGACTATTAGACTTAAAATTATTATTATAGTAGCAATTTTACTTGTTATTATCCTTCTTACCGTTCTGGTTATTGTGCCCAATATTTCTGCAAGCATTAAAAATACTGCAGCCATAGAAAAAGAAAAGGAAGATAATAATACTTTTAAAAACAGGTTAAACGAACTTCTTATTATAAGGAATGAATACTACCTATTAAATGCTGAGTACCGGAAGTATTCACTGCAGCTTCCGTCAGAAAATGATATAAGTATTTTTACAAATGAGATATATGATATTGCGCAATATTCAGATGTAGATGTCCGTTCAATTAGTTTTACGGAACAATCAATCACTAAAGAGGATGAAGAACTTGGTCTATCTACTATTAATGCCAGTTTAATTGTCGAAGGTTCTTATTACAATATTATGAATCTTCTAAGCGCCATAGAGAGAATGCCAAGGATAGTAAAAGTTGCCAATATAGTATTACAGAGTACAACTGATAATCATGAAAGCATAAACGCTTATATAAATATTAAATTGTATTACAGGATTTAAATACAGATACAAATATAAACAGTTATAAAAAAGTAATGAAAATTAAAAAAATTATTGAAAAAGATAAAAATATAAAAAAATCGGTAAAGTTTTTAATAACTATTTTGTTGTGTATGGTTATTATTACCTGCATTTCAGGATGCTCTCTTTTTAAATTAATAATGGAATCATTTACGAGAGAAATCGAAACACCAGAGATACCTGATGTAGAGATTGATGATGCAGAGATTAAAACAATTGGAAAAGGCGATATAGAAATAATAAAAAGTTATGATGTTGAAAGTGAAATTAACGTAATGGATGAATCACTTAGAAATCCGTTCAAGCCGTTTTATGTTAATGATGAAGAAACGGAAGAAAAAAATATACTCAAACTTGAGAAAATATTCAGCAAAGACGGTATTGACTATGCAGAGATAAACTTTAATGATTATACTTATAATTTAAAATTAAATGATACTCTTTCAGATGCTTATTTAGTCCAGACAATAAATGTTAATTCGGTAGTTCTCCTGAGAGGCGACGAAATATTAACGCTATACTTAGATATTCCTGTTTATGATTAAGAAGGGTGTTGTATCTTGAAATTTTTAACTGCCGGTGAATCTCATGGCAAAAGTCTTATTGTAATAATAGATGGGTACCCTTCCGGAGTGAGTATTGATATAAATTTTTTAAATAATGAACTTGCACGAAGGCAGATGGGCTCCGGAAGAGGAAAAAGGATGCGCATAGAAAAGGACACTATTGATATAATTTCCGGCATAAGAAAAGGTAGAAGTACAGGTTCACCAATTTCCTTTATTATAAAAAACAGGGATTACGATAACTGGAAGGAAATAATGGATATAAATCTTCCGGTTTTGAAAGGAGAGGACCTAAAAGAAAAATTATTGAATCCAAGGCCGGGTCATGCTGATCTAAATGGTTACTTAAAATACAGGCTTGATGATATAAGAGATGTTATAGAGAGAAGCAGTGCAAGAGAGACTGCGGCAAGAGTAGCGGTGGGAGGTTTTACGAAAATTATTTTAAAGTTACTTGATATAAATGTATTCAGTTATGTAAATCAGATTGGTAAAGTCGTTTTAAGTGAAGAACTAAAAATAGAAAGTATCACTAAAAATATATTAGAAGAAATTGAAGTCTCTGAGGTAAGGTGTCCGGATAAGGAAATAAGCTTAAAGATGAAAGAAGAAATACTTAGCGCAATAGAACATGGAAATAGTCTGGGAGGGAAATTTAAAGTTATTGCAACAGGAGTACCTCCCGGTATTGGTTCATATTCACAGTGGGACAGGCGAATTGACGGAAAAATTGCACGCTCATTCATGAGTATACCAGCCGTAAAAGCTGTTGAAATAGGGGATGGTTTTAATGCGCCAAATATAATGGGTTTAAATTTTCATGATGAAATATACTATAAAAGAGGTACTGGTTTCTATAGAAAAACAAACAGAGCCGGAGGCATAGAGGGTGGAATAACTAACGGCCAACCCATTATAGTCGGTTCCTGCATGAAGCCTATTCCGACTACTTTAAAGGGTCTGCGTTCAGTAAATATAAAAACCAAGAAAAGTGAGAAGAGTCTGAACGAAAGATCGGATGTGTGCGCTGTCCCTGCTGCATCTGTGATAGGGGAAGCAATGTTATCTATAGAAATTCTAAATTCAATCCAGGATAAATTTGGGGAAGACAACATAGATGAAATTTTAGAGAATTACAGTAACTATAGAAAGTATCTTGAAAAAGTTTGAAATTGTATGAATTATAGAAATATATCTCTTATAGGTTTTATGGGCTCTGGGAAGACTACGGTAGGGAGGATTCTTGCGGATAAACTGAGATTTTTACTTATTGATCTGGATAGAGTAATTGAATTGGAAGAGGGAAGAAAAATAAACGATATTTTTAAGATATACGGAGAGGATTATTTTAGAGAATTAGAGATAAAAGTTATAAAAAAAATATATAAAAATAAAAACTGTGTTTTTGCCTGTGGGGGCGGTGCTATAAAAAGAAAAGAGAATATGAAAATAATCACGGAGAATAGTGTCGTAATATATCTAAACATTTCTCCCCGGATTGCCTTAAAACGTCTTAGCGATGTTAAAGATAGGCCGTTAATTGAAGTTGAAGACAGGGAAGAAGTTGTAAAAGAAATGATAAGCAAAAGAAATAACTTATACCGTAAATACGCACATATGATTATAAGTAACGATGATATAGACCCCGAAAAAGCTTCAAACGAAATATTAAGACGGCTTAATATTTGAAACTACACTAATAAATAATGAATATTATAACCGCAAAAACAAAACAAAAGCGATATCCCGTATATGTAGATATAAAATTTGATGTGTTTTTCCCGGTACTTATAAAAAAAAGATTTCAGGATTCCGAAAAAATAATACTTGTAACAAACAATAAAATATTTGCCATATATGGGGATAA
>CAZLME010000075.1:0-7696 GCA_964560595.1 uncultured Actinomycetota bacterium | reverse complement strand
GATAGCTGCTGAAAATATGGAAGCCCTGGAAAAGTTAAAAGACATATGTGATTATTTTCTTATTCATAACCGTGATATCTGTTCCAGATATGATGATTCAGTCATAAAAGTTTTTAATTCGAGGGAAATGATTATAAGAAGAGCCAGGGGGTACTCCCCTTACCCGGTAAAGCTTGACAGGAATATTGGAAAACAGGTTATATTTTCAGCTGGTTCCCATGAAAAAAATACCTTCTGTTTTTTAGTAAAAAATTATGCAATCATAAGTCAGCATATAGGAGACCTTGATACTGCGGAATCTATTGAATTTTATAATCAAACTTTAAATCATTACAGGAAAATATTCAACTTTAAAAAAATTGACAAAATTGCATATGACAAGCATCCCTTATATGCCTCTACAAAATTTGCCAGACAGTTGAAAAATTGCGGTAATAAAATCGGCATACAGCACCATAAAGCTCACATTGCCAGTGTTATTGCTGAAAATGGTATTAATGACAGAGTTATTGGTTTTGCATGGGATGGAACAGGATATGGAGATGACGGTAAAATCTGGGGCAGCGAAGTATTTACTGTTGATAGAAATTTAAATTTTATAAGAACCGGCCACCTAAGCGAAAAAATCCTTCCGGGCGGTGAGATTACCATAAAAAAGCCTTACCGGATGGCAGTTTCTTATCTTTATGATCTCTGGAAGAAAAATAATAGAGGAAAAAATAATTTCATTCAATTTTTATATGATAATCTTCCGTACTATAAAAAGATAATATCCCTAGATGAAATAGATGCTATTACAAAGCAGATAGAAACCGGGTTTAACAGCCCGGTTACTACCAGCATGGGAAGACTTTTTGATGCAGTAAGCTCACTTCTTAACTGTACACATATATCCAGTTATGAGGGTGAAGCCGCAGTTCAACTGGAAATGGCAGCCGATTATAAAAATAACAGCAGCTATAAAATTAAAATCAAAAATACTCATGATAACCTGTATATAATAGACGATTATTATATTTTCAGTCAGATATTTAAAGATATACTTGACAATACTCCGTCAAGTCTAATTTCATCAAAGTTTCATAATTCCCTTGCAGAGATCATATTAAAAGTAAGTCTATTTTTAAGAGAAGTTTTTGATATCAGTAAAATCGCTTTGAGCGGCGGAGTTTTCCAAAACAATTACCTTATAGATAAAAGCTTTAATATATTGAAAAAGAACAAATTTAAGGTATACTCAAATTTTAAAGTTCCGGTAAATGACGGAGGTATTTCACTCGGACAGGCATATTTGGCTGCTTTTAGTGTAAAAAACGGTTAAAAGGAGGATATTTTTTTATGTGTCTTGCAATACCTGCAAAGATAATTAAGATAAATAAAAACCTGGCAGAAATTGAAAGTATGGGTGTTAAAAAAGAAATTGACATTACCCTGGTTCCGGGTGCCGTAAAGGGAGACTTTGTCATAGTACATGCCGGATTCGCTATACAGATAATAGAAAAAAAGGAAGCAGCATTCATAAAGAATTATTGGAAGGAATACCTGGGTGAAAAAAGACATTAAAGATATGATTGAATCTTTAAGAGATAACAAACCAGGCCATAAAGTCAATATAATGGAAGTATGCGGAACTCACACCATGGCTATCTCAAGGTATGGATTAAGACAGATTATCCCTGAGACAATTAATTTAATAAGTGGGCCAGGATGTCCTGTCTGTGTTACGCCTGCTTCCGATATAGACCATATACTTGAAATTATAGAAAATTATGATATATCTATTTTTACTTTCGGTGATATGCTGCGTGTACCTGGCAGTAAATCAAGCCTTTACAATAAAAAATCCGAAGGAAAGGACATAAATATCTGTTACTCTCCTACCGATGCTCTTGATTATGCCATACAAAATCCAACCAGATGTGTTATTTTCCTTGCTATTGGATTTGAGACTACAATACCCCTGACATCAGTTATTATAAAAAGGGCATATATGAAAAAAATCAATAATTTTTATATTTACAATACTCACAAACTTATACCGGAAGCCCTGGAGATCCTCCTAAATGATAAGCAAATAAAAATAAACTCTTTCCTGTGCCCCGGTCATGTATCCACTGTTATCGGAAGCATGCCGTATAATTTTATTGCAGAAAAATACCACACACCCTGTGTAATCAGTGGTTTTGAGCCTTACGATATACTTAAATCCATAATTATGATAATTAAACAGTTAAAAAATTGCAGACCCAGAGTTGAGATCCAGTACAGTAGAGCGGTCAGAAAAGAAGGAAATCCTGCCGCAGTAAAATCTATATATGAAGTATTTGACAAATCTGATTCTACATGGAGGGGCCTTGGCAATATTCCCGGAAGCGGTTTAAAACTTAAAAAAAAATTTTTAAAATTTGATGCAAAATTTCACTTTCCTGTAAAAGAAATTATATCTACTGAACCGGCTGGCTGCCTGTGCGGTGATGTTTTAAAAGGAATAAAAAAACCTTTTGAATGCAGATTGTTCTCAAGGGTATGCAGACCCGATAATCCAGTAGGCCCCTGCATGGTTTCCAGCGAAGGATCGTGTGCTGCTTATTACAGATACGAAAAATTAAAAGCATGAATTATTAAAATTGCTACATATAAATTAAGACATATTTTTAAAAACATCTTTATGGCAACAAGTAAAAATAAAAAAAATTATGGAAGATATAAAAATCAATGAATTGAAAATTAAAGATAAAATCGTCCAGCTCTCACATGGAGATGGCGGGATTAAAACCAGAGAGCTTATAAATAGCTTTATTCTTAAATACCTGGGAAATAAAATTTTAAACAGGCTTGAAGATAGCGCTGTTATAGATTATAATACCGGAAAATTTGCTTTTACCACCGATAATTTTGTGGTAAATCCTATTTTTTTCCCGGGAGGCGACATCGGAAAATTAAGTATCTGCGGTACCATAAATGACCTTGTAACCACCGGCTGTGTACCTGTTGCCCTAAGTTTATCTTTCATCCTGGAAGAAAGTTTTCCCTTCTCAGATTTTAAAAAAATTTTATCCTCTATAAAAAAAGTCTTAAGTGAGACCGGTCTCAACATTGTAACCGGTGACACTAAAGTTGTAGAAAAAGGAAGTGCAGATAAGATTTATATAAACACTTCCGGATTAGGGTTTATCCCTGCCAATCTAGAAATATCTCCTTATAAAATAAAGGCCGGTGATATTATTTTAATAAATGGGGGTATTGCCGAACATGGGACTGCAATAATAGGAAGCAGAAAAGAATTTAATTTTAAGACTAATATTATCAGCGATTGCGCTCCCCTTTCATCTCTTATTAAGGACATAACATCGGTATCCAGCAATATTCATGCACTTAGAGATGCTACAAGAGGCGGGCTTGCCTCTGTGTTGTTAGAGCTTGCAGAAGCTTCCGGAACAGATATCAGTATATATGAAGACAGTATCCCGGTTAAAAAAGAGGTAAAAGGAATCTGCGAGTTTCTGGGGCTTGATCCACTTTATATTGCCAACGAAGGTAAAATGGTTGTTTTCGTTGATAATAAGGATGCAGATTCCGTTCTTAATGCCATGAGAAAAAACAGGTATGGAAAGGACAGCCGGATCATAGGTGAAGTAGCAAAAAAAAACAAGGGAGATAAAAAGAATAAAGGGAAGGTCATTTTAATTACGAAATTTGGCACTAAGAGAATCCTTGATCTTAACTTCGCCGAGCAGCTTCCCAGAATATGCTAGTTGACCTCTTAAAACATATTAAACTATTTACCCATTTCTTCTTTAACTATTATTTTTGTAATATTTAGACATACGATAAATTGACATATACACTAATCATACCATTACATTTTATTCTATGTTGTCATTTCTCACCATCATTGTACCAGTTTCTCACATAATCTTTTCTAAAGATTCATATATTCTTTGCAGTATTTTAAGGTTATCTTCTATATTGGAGTTTAAGATGAATAAATTTGTTAATTCTTTCCTTATAGCCAGTGTTATGTTTACAGCCTCTTTTTGACTTGCTTTAGATTTAATTTCTTCCATAAGTCCGTTAAGGTCGGTTACCAATTTCTTAATCTTTTCCGATTTTGAATTTATAGTTCTGCAAACTTTCTCTATATCACTAATTTCTTTAAACATTTTAATTCCTCCCTATAAAAATATTGAAAAGACATTTAGTATTTTTTTTCACAATAACTTATTATAACGATGTGCCTATTTGTTACAATATAGTTATAAATATTACAAAAATAACCGTATTATATTGTCAATTAAACATTAATTACATGCCTGTTTCTTTTTTAATTATTGAAATTATTTCAGGAATTTTTTCCTCTATTTCTGGAGATAATTTATCTCCAAAATCAATATTCTTCGGCCTAACACCAATTATTGATATATCAGCATTTATTTTTAATGCTTTTAGCAGACTAAATATGTCTGCAAGATTCAAATCATGAAGAGATAGACTCTTGTAATCTCTTTTAATAAATTCTTTAATATCGTTAACCTTTATATTAACCACATCCCCAATATTCTGTCCGGTATCTACAGCATCTATTATTATTACCTTTCTGCAGTCTTTTACTAAAAAAATCAGATCGGTTCCTGAAGTTCCGCCATCAATAATCTCAATGTCTTCAAAAAAATCCAGCTTTTTAAGTTCTTCAATTACTCTTATGCCTACCCCATCATCAGACCTGTATTTATTTCCAAAACCAATTATTTTAATATCTTTTCTGCTGTTATCATAACTATCTAAGACATTTTTACCAGTAGAAGTCATTATATCTATTTGTTTTTAAAATAATGTATTTTATTTATTTATCAATTTAACATTCATTAAATGTGTTGAGCATGATATGCAAGGGTCGTAAGCTCTTATTAACATCTCACAGGCTAACCTAATTTCATCCTCGCTCTTATCCAGCATAGTCGAAACTAATGCATACATATCTTTTTCAATATTTGCATAATTCATTCCTGTAGGAATTACCAAATTAGCCTTTTCTACTCTACCCACATCATTATAAGTATAGTCATGAATAAGCAAACCTCTTGGAGCCTCTACGACTCCCACACCTCTACCTGCTCCGGGTTTAATGTCTGCCATTGCTTTACCCTCATCTAGGCCATCCTCCAGAATTTCATTAACTAATCTTATGCTGTCATCAACACCATGAATAATCTCAACAAATTGAGCAATGTTATTCATAAATGGATTATAACAGGGAGCTTTAAGTCCCAGTTCATCAGCATATTTTTTAGCATTATCAGTAAGTCTTTCATAATTATTATTAAATCTTGCCAGGGCACCAACCATAAATGCGTCCCTGCTTGCCCAACAGTGTTTGGCAGTAGAATGCTGGACTACTTTTTCATTTATCTTATCCAGATAATTCTGATCATCAATTTCCCAGCCGTCCATTGATTTTATATTTCCATCATAAAGAGCATAATCAATCGGGTCACTTATAGAAATATATTCAGTTTCTCTTTCAAAATCAGGTATATCTATTGTTTTTAAAACTTCAAGAGATTTCTCAAGATAAGGATAAGAAGCCTCAAGCATTTCTCTCATCCCCACCATTTCCTCCTCTGTGGGAAGTTTGGTAAACCCACCAACTACGATTCTTATCGGATGGACTGCTCTGCCCCCTATAATTCTAACCATATCATTTGCCATCTTTTTAATTCCCAAAGCAATATTAACCACTTCAGGGTGTGTTTCAATGAGTGGGATTACACTTCCTACGCCAAAAAAATCAGGCGCAGCCATGAAATATACATGCAGGGCATTACTCTGAACATTTTCGTGGTGATAAACAAGTTTCCTTAAATTTATAGTCTGCAGTGATGGCTCTATACCCATAGCCTTTTCGGTCGCTTTAATGGATGCACAGGTATGTGCAACTGAACAAATCCCGCAAATTCTTGAAGATATATGTGATGGTTCATCATATTTTCTTCCCACTAGCATTGCTTCAAAAAATCTTGGCGACTCCGGTATTCTAAATATCAACTCTTCGATCTTTTTATCCTTTATATTTATAATCAAATCTCCATGACCTTCAACTCTTGATACAGGGGAAACCTCTATGTTTAAATTATTTGCTATTATAATTAACCTCCAATACTATTTTTTTTGTTCTATAGTTTTACCCTTACAGGAATTATAGAGGTTGAATTCTTGTAGAATATCCTCTACAGTTAATCCATATTCTGCAAGCAGATCTTTTTGCGCATTTACATTCGGGTCATCAATTACTCCGCGGCAGGCTTCGCACCCTGAAACACTATTAGGACATCTGGAATTGCAGCCGGCTCTCGATATGGGGCCCAAACAGGTTATCCCGAGTTCATATACACAGGTATTCCCATTTCTTTTGCATTCTATACACACAGGATAATTGGGGATCTCTGGCTTTTTCCCTACAATAAGAGATCTTATTATATCCACTATCTCAAATCTATTTGGAGGACAGCCTCTTGCAAAATAATCAACCTTAACATATTCATCAACAGGTTTTACTTCTATGGAATCTATCCAATCCTTTTTATCTCCATATACCAGTTCTTTTGCCTTTTCTAAACCATATAAATTCTTAAGGCAGTTCAGTCCACCGCTTATTGCACACGCTCCAATAGCTACTATTGTCCCGGCTATATCCCCAATTTTCTTTATTCTTTCGATCCCATGCATGGTGGATATGGAACCTTCCACAATAGCGATTTCATAATTATCGCTGTGTTTGGTAATAGCCTCCGTAAAATGAACAATTTCTACAGCATTTATCAAATCCAGTAACTGGTCTTCAAGGTTCAATATTTCTAACTGACATCCGCCACATCCGGTGAATCCAAATATTCCAACTTTTGGTTTTCTCATTATATGGCCTCCTTCAGATTTTTTATTTCCCACAAATTAAAAACAGGACCATCAACACATACCAGTTTATCGCCTACGTGACAATGGTTACACTTTCCGACTCCACATTCCATTCTTCTCTCTAAAGAGAGGTAGATATTCTCAGGCTTAAACTTTTTTTTCTTCAATTCATCAATTACATACCTGTACATAATTGGAGGACCACATACTACAGCATAAGTATCCTCTGGAGGAAAAGACACTCTTGGTATTAACTTCGTACAAACCCCAATTTCTCCAGTCCATTTATCATCAGGATTATCTACTGAAAGACATAATGAAATATCACCACGATTGCTCCAGTATTGAATTTCATTCTTGAATAAGATACTCTCAGGATTCACTGCACCATATATCACCATTATTTCTTTATAATCTTCCCTGTAGTGTAAAATGTATCTTATTAATGACATTAATGGCGCCAGTCCTAATCCGCCAGCAATTAAGAGGACATTTTGATTTTTCATCTTTTCGTAAGGAAAATAGCCATTTCCAAAAGGTCCCCTTATGCCAACTTTTTGTCCTTCTTCCATATTATGAAGAGCTCGCGAAACGCTCCCTGCATTCCTTACGCAAAGCTTAAAGAAATCCCTATTTTTTGGATTGGAGATAATTGAAAAAGGTGCTTCCCCCAGACCAAATACTGTTAGCTCAACAAATTGTCCCGGTTTGAATTCAAATCTATTTTTTATTTCTTCATCATCAAATACTATTTTAAATACTTTTTCTGAAAGACTAAGCTGTT
>CAZLME010000074.1:0-7755 GCA_964560595.1 uncultured Actinomycetota bacterium | reverse complement strand
GAAGACATATTAAAAATAACGCTCAAGGAAATTTAAAAAATAATGAGATTTTAAATAGTTATTTAGCATATAGAAAATGAATGATAAAATTAATAAAGATAATTATATAAATCCAAAACAACTAAAAGTTGATGCTGAGCTTGATAAAAGTTTACGGCCACGATGCATATCAGAGTTTATAGGTCAGAAAAAAATAATAGAAAATCTTTTAGTTTTTATTAAATCTGCAAGGAAAAGAAAAGAACCCCTGGATCATGTTATTTTATCAGGTCCTCCGGGACTCGGTAAAACATGTCTTGCGGAAATAATAGCAAATGAGCTTAATGTTGGGTTCAGGATTACCTCGGGACCGGCTATAGAAAGAGCAGGCGATCTGGCTGCTATATTAACCAATCTGGAAAAATATGATGTATTGTTTGTTGATGAAATTCACAGGTTAAATAGAAGTATTGAGGAAATTTTATATCCAGCAATGGAGGATTATAAGCTTGACATAATAATAGGAAAAGGTCCCTCAGCAAAATCAATCAGGCTCGATATCGAACCTTTTACCATCATAGGAGCTACAACAAGAATAGGGCTAGTTGCGCCGCCTTTGAGAGATAGATTCGGGGTAAATATAAGGTTGGATTATTATGATAAAGAGAGCATTGTTGAAATTATTACAAGATCGGCCAGTATTCTGGGTATAAAAATAACCAGAAAAGGTGCTGAAATTATAGCGGGAAGAAGCAGAGGCACGCCAAGAATTGCAAACAGACTGCTGCGCAGAGTAAGAGATTACGCTCTAATGTACAGTGACAGTGTAATAGATGAAGATATAGCGGAAAAATCTCTTGGAAGGCTTGATATAGATAAAATGGGCTTGGATGTAGTGGATAAAAAGATATTGAATACCGTAGTCATAAAATTTAGTGGGGGACCGGTGGGTGTAGGAACAATAGCAGCATCAATAGGCGAAGAAGTTGATACGATAGAGGACGTTTATGAACCCTATCTTTTACAGTTGGGGTTTCTCAAAAGAACTTCAAAGGGCAGAGTTGCCACAAAAAAAGCTTTTAAGTACATGGGAGTACATAAGGAAGATAATCCTAAACTTTTTAATAATATCCCGGAAAATGAAGATTGAGTTATTTGACTACGAACTACCTCAAGAATTAATAGCGCAGAAACCACTGCTGCGAAGAGACGAATCCAGAATTTTAATACTCGATAGAATAACAGGTGATATAAAACATGACGTCTTTTATAATCTGCTTTCGTATCTTGAGAAAGAAGATGTTCTTGTTCTAAATGAAAGTAAAGTTATAAAGTGTCGGTTAAAGGGTGTAAAAGAAAAAACAGGAGCTGCCATTGAATGTTTTGTTCTTGAAAAACTGGAAAATAATAAGTATATGGCTTTGCTAAAACCATCAAAAAGGGTTAAACCTTTTGATAAAGTGTTTATTGGAAAGTATTCTTTTGTAGTTAAATCAAAATTAGATTATGGCAAAGGAATAGTAGAATTTAATTTTCCGATAGATATTATTCTTAAAGAATATGGCGAAATACCACTTCCTCCTTATATTAAAAACATCGAAATTAAAGATCATCAATACCAGACTGTATATGCCAGAACAGAAGGTTCTTCTGCAGCACCTACCGCAGGATTTCATTTTTCAAAAAAATTGATTAAAAGATTAATAGATAGGGAAATTGCAATCGCAAAATTAAACCTTGATATAGGTCTTGATACTTTCAGACCGATATCGGTAGACGAAATAGAGAAACACAAGATGCATAGTGAACATTATTTTATCAGAGAAGACGAGGCGGAAAAAATAAGACTTGCAAGAGAAAATGGAAAGAAAATTACTGCCGTTGGCACTACCGTAGCTAGGGTTCTTGAAACTTTAATATCAAAAAAAGGCGAGATAACAGGGGACAGCGGAATGACTGACATTTTTATATATCCCGGTTATCAATTTAAAGCTGTTGACCGGTTAATTACTAATTTTCACTTACCCAGGTCAACTCTTCTTGTTATGGTATGCGCATTTGCAGGAAGAGAGAATATTTTAAATGCATATGAAGAAGCAAAAAGAAGTGGGTATAGGTTTTATAGCTTCGGGGATTGCATGCTGATAAAATAGGCATGTTTTTAAAGTGATGATATTTTTATAATCGATGTAATAAGTAATGTGAATTAATATTAAATAATAGTTTTAAACGGATTTTTATCGAAAGAGAATTTTTTACTTTTAATAATTTTTATACAGATATCAACTATATCAGGGTCATAGAGTTTACCTTTATTTTTTTTGATTTCATTAATCGCGGCTTTAATACCCAGTGAAGGTCTATACGGTCTGTGAGAAGACATTGCTTCCACTACATCCGCAACACCTAAAATTTTCGCTTCAAGCATTATATCTTTTCCTTTCAGACCAGCAGGATAACCTGAACCATCTTCTCTTTCATGGTGCTGCAAAATAACTTTTTCTATAGGATATTGAAAATGGATTTTATTTATTATATCAAATCCGGTCTGAGGATGAGTTTTTACTATACTGAATTCTATATCAGACAGCCTGGCGGGTTTTGATAGGATTGAAGGAGGTATATTTATTTTGCCTATGTCGTGAAGTAGAGATGCTGTTTTTAAAAATCTTATTTTTTCATCATTAAATTTTAATTTTTTTGCTATTTCTATGGATAATATCGTTACTCTTTTTTGATGTCCAGATGTATAAGGATCCCTTGTTTCTACTATTGAACCAAGGGTATTTATAATATTGTCTAATGTTTCTTCCAGTTTAATGTATGTTTTTTTTCTTAAAGTTATATCGACAAAATTACCTAACAATAATTTTATTTTTCCATCAGCCCTCCATATAGGGATTAAGGAAACTTCAACCCAGAATTTTTGACCGTTTTTATCTATAAATTGTAACTCAAGATTTTTTATTCCTTTTTTTAAAGCAGTATTCATATTTTGGTCATAAATACTTTCCATTCCCTTTATCCAGTAGGGGCGGGGCGGCTTTCCTCCAATAATTTCTTTTGAAGAAAAACCGGTAAGATTCTCAAACGCTGGATTAACATACTTCATAGATTTGTCTATGTCCATAACATAAATAGGACTTATTGAATTTTCAAGTATGTTCCGATTGAAATCCTCACTATCTTCCAAAAGACTGTCTGTTAAGTGTTTTCTTGCAGTTATATCTCTTGATATACCCATAGTTCCCATAATGTTCCCGTTTTCATCATGCCAGGGTATTTTACTGGCACTCATCCAGTATTCTTTATCTTTATTTATTAATTTATCTACTTTATCCATAATAGATTTATTCTCTTTCATAACCTGTTTTTCGTCTTTAGAATACTCTTCTGATTTATTCTGTGCAAAAAAATCAAAATCTGTCTTTCCGATAATATCGTCAGGTTTATTCCCTAAAAAACTAGCCATAGCTTTATTTATCATTATGAACCTGCTTTTCCTATCTTTTATGTAAATACAATCAGGGATATTGTTTATAAGAGTTTGCAGCATAAAATTCTGGTTTATCTTAATATCGAATTTATAGTTGCTATTATTTTGAGTACGTTTGCTTTTAATTATTATTTTATCTTTATTCTTTTTTTTATTATCCATTTTTTATTTAATTGAATCATTATTAAATATTAATATTATCATTTTATTTCATGAAAATCTGATAGTTTAAAACTAACTAATTGATTATACTATATTTTTGAATATTTTAAAGTATAGCCGGGCTTTAGACGCAGTTAAATCATGAAAAATATGCACAAAATTTTATATTATCCAGATCAGGTAAATTCCTTTCTTCATTTCTTGCAGGTATTATTATGGATATGGATTTTTTGGTTATCTTATTTACATCTACATTATTCTCACAATATTTTATTTCCCATAATAAAAGAAAACCAAAAAACCAGAAAAAAGCATTAATTATTAAGTTAGTATTATTCATATTTTTTTACTGCAGCACCTATGTTCAAAGGAATATCTAAAATTCTAAAACTTTGTAAATATTTTTAATATACTTTATATTTTTAAAATACTTTATATAATAACCTGTAAACTTATGATGTATGTTGGAATATTTAGAATAATCTGATGTACAGATAGCTAAATAGTTTTAATACTCATTATAAATAAAGAGAAAAATAGTGGAAAGAAAAAAAATATTGATATGGGAAATGTCAGGAATATTATTCATATTTTTAGCTGGAGCTTTACTTCATTTTACATTTGAATTAAGCGGATTTTGGAAACCGCTTGCTGTAATCAGTGCTGTAAATGAAAGTGTTTGGGAACATCTGAAAATCGGTTTCTGGCCGGCTTTCATCTGGGGAGTTATTGAGTTTTTTGTATTTGGAAGAAAGGTAAAAAATTTTTTCTTTGCCAAAGCAATATCTTTTTTAATAATTCCGGCTTTAATAATTGCATTATTTTATTCTTATATTTTACTATCAGGTAAGGAAATTTTAGCAGTGGATATTACTATATTCTTTATTGCTATAGTTGTTGCTCAGATAATTAGTTATGAAATTATGCTCATTGTTAGAAAGCTAACATTTCTGAATATCGCAGGCGTGATAATTATTATAGTTTGTATTATTTCATTCAGTTTATTTTCTTATTTTACACCCCGTTACTCTTTATTAAGAGATTCTGTTACAGGAGGATATGGAATAATAGAAAAAAATAATTAATAATGTTTTAAAATAATGAATAAAAAAACTTTGGACCAGAAGAAAGTAATATTAATAAAGTTTTTTTGGGGGGAAAATTGGTTAATACGATAATATGGTCATTAATAATCTTTTTTGCAAGAATTGTTGATGTTAGCCTGGGTACAATCAGAGTAAATATGATAATAAGAAGGAAGAAAACAATTGCTGCATTAGTAGGTTTTGTTGAAGTTACCATATTCATAACAATAATAGTCAGAATAATAAAAGATATTGATAATATTTACGGTATACTTGCTTACGGAGCGGGTTTTGCTGTTGGAACGGTTATCGGAATAATAATATCCGAAAAATTATCACGTGATTTAGTAAGTACAAATATTATTTCCAGGGAACACCATGATGAAATAAAAAATTTATTATTAAAAGAGGATTTCGGCTTTACCTGTTATAAAGGCGCAGGGAGAGAAGGTGAAGTGGAGATTATCAATGTGGTTTGCAGTCATACTAATCTTTCAAGATTAAATAAATTGATGCATAAGGTAGACCCGGGTGCATTTGTAGTAAGTTATATGCTGGATAAAATGAGAGGAGGATTTATACGCGGTTTAAAGAAAAAATAATATATTTAAATTATTTTTTTACTAATAAAATCTTATATTAATTAAAAATAAATAACTAAAAAGGAGAATAATAAATGAAAGGGGATTCTTCAAAATGTGAGCCTCCTCAAAAGAGTATTAGTTCAAATTCTTTTAAAAAAACAATTGGGCCGATATCTAACCTAGAGGAATATTTAAAGCCTGATTGGTGGAAAACTATTTTTAATTCAACATATTTAAAAACAGACGGTGATGTTGTGGATGATATAGAGGTTACAAGAAAAGAAATTGATCTGTTTATAAAAATCCTTAAATTGTCTCCGGATGAGATGATACTGGACTTGTGCTGCGGGCAGGGCCGTCATTGTATTGAGCTGGCAAACAGGGGATTTAAACATGTTGAAGGATTGGACAGGTCTCATTACTTGATTCAGAAAGCAAAAAAAGAAAGTTCATCCATTAAATTCAGAGAAGGTGATGCGAGGAAACTGCCTTATACCCCTGATACCTTTGATGCAGTTATGATTCTTGGAAACAGCTTCGGATATTTTGAAAATGCTAAAGAAGACATGACAGTGCTTAAAGAAGTTTTAAGAGTCCTGAAACCGTGGGGGCGATTTTTAATTGATTTATCTGATGGAGAGTATTTAAAGGAAAACTTAAAAGCACGTTCATGGGAATGGATAGATAAAAAGTATTTTGTCTGCAGAGAGCGGTCATTATCTCTTGATAAAACGAGACTGATTTCCAGAGAAATAATAAATAATGTTGATAAAGGAGTAGTAACTGATCAATTTTATGCCGAGAGGCTTTATACGCAGGAAGAAATAATTGAATTCTTAAAACAGGTCGGGTTCAATAATATTGTTTCTCATGGGACAATGACTACAGATTCAAGAAGAAACCAGGATCTCGGTATGACTGAAAGAAGAATAATCATTTCAGCAATAGCTAAAAAGGAGTGGTCGCCTGTAAAAACCAGAAAACATCATTTAAGAAACATAGTTGTCTTATTGGGTGATCCCAATAAAGTTGACATTTTAAAACCCCTCTATGTGTTTGACGAAGATGATTTGTATACCATTGACATGTTAAAAAATTCTTTAAGGGAAATTGAAAAAAACTATGATTATAAATTCCATTACCTTGATAACCATGAAACTATGATAAAGGAACTTATTAAAAAGCAGGAAAAAGTGAAGATTGATTTTGTATTTAATCTCTGTGATGAAGGATATTTTAATGATGCACGCAAAGAACTTCATATACCTGCGCTACTTGATATTCTTGGGATTCCGTACACTGGTTCTGAGCCGCAGTGCCTGGCACATTGTTATGATAAATCACTTATAAGAGGTGTTGCGGAGGAAATGGAAATACCGACTCCCCGGGCTTTTTTTATAAAATCGGGAGATATGTCATTTGAGGTTCCTTTTGAATTCCCAATGATTATCAAGCCAAATTTTGGTGATTCAAGTTTCGGAATAACCCGGAGAAATGTAGTTTACAGCATTGAAAAGGTAATCAATGTAATTTCTGAAATAAGGGATAAAATTGGTTATGATAAACCTATTTTGATTGAGGAATTTCTTTCAGGAAAAGATTTAAGTGTTGGAATAATAGGAAATTTCCCCGATTCTTATACAGTTTTACCTATAATTGAAGAGGATTACTCTGAATTGCCTCCGGGACTTCCAAGAATTTGCGGATATGAAGCAAAATGGCTTCAGGATTCACCTTACTGGAAAATAAAATCAATACCAGCCGATTTACCTTCAGATACTGAAAGATTTATTATTAATTGCTCATTAAGGTTGTATGAAAGACTTGGATGTAAAGATTATGCCAGACTTGATTGGAGGCTTACGTTAAAAGGCGAGCCAAGATTATTGGAGGTTAACCCAAATCCCGGATGGTGCTGGGATGGCCATCTTGCAAAAATGGCTGCAATAAAAAATATATCATATACCGATATGCTGCTTACTATTTTGAAGGAAGCTGAGAAAAGGCTGAAATCCGAAGAGAAACTTGATAAGTCAACTACGGTTAAATCAAAGGTAAAATAGGTGATTTAAGAAATACAAGAAACAATATGGCTTTTTTTAAAATTTTAAAGAAAGATACCAGTTCTTCTGCCAGAGCAGGGGTAATAACTACAAAGAGAGGAATGGTTAAAACACCTGTTTTTATGCCTGTAGGAACAAAGGCTACAGTTAAGGCCGTCACAAATGAACAGCTTTATGAAGAAGGATGCGAGATTATACTCGGTAATCTATATCATCTGTATCTGCAACCTGGAATTGACGTTATTGAAAAAGCGGGTGGTCTTCATAAGTTTATGAACTGGAAAAGAAGCATCTTAACAGACAGTGGCGGTTTTCAGGTATTCAGTTTAAGCAAAATAAGAAAAATCACTGATAGCGGTGTTGAATTTAAATCAATAATAGACGGT
>CAZLME010000073.1:6531-7868 GCA_964560595.1 uncultured Actinomycetota bacterium | reverse complement strand
TAATCAAAAACAGCAAATAAGACTTTAGAATACCCTTTAACTACTTCCCTGAAATTCCTATACATCCGGCAATATACATTATTCCGTCCATCAAAAATCATAAACTTATATCCGGACCGTTTTACCTGCTTTGATATCTTTATATCTTCAATTACCTCGTCTTTAACGAATTTATGTCCGCCGATCTTTTTATAAACTTCTTTCTTAAAAAGCATAAACTGACCTATCGCGGTACAGAATAATGCACTTTTTGCCTTCCTTATAAGATAAAGCGGCATTAAGCTTAAAATTATATAATGGCCAAACGGGACCATCATTCTTTCATGAAATGTAACCATTATCTCTTTTGGAAACACCGATAGTGCATCCAGTTTATACCTCAAGAGGCATGCAACTGCACCGGATATAGAGTTTGGAAAGTGAAGAGTATCCGCATCGATAAAAATAAGGTAATCTCCCCTTGCATGTTTTGACAGCTGGTGACAGGCATAGGATTTGCCCATCCATCCTTTTTTAAGTACCCCGCCATTATATATTTTAATTCTGGGATCCTTTTCCGAAAGTTCTTTTACTATCACTGCCGTATTATCAGTAGAACTATCATTCAGTACCAGTATCTCAATATTTTTATAATCCTGTTTTGTGAGGGATATTATACATCTTTTTATATTCTCTTCCTCATTCCTGGCTGGTATAAGTACTGATATAAGCGGATTTTTATCCAGTATATTTTGCGGCAGTTTGAACTTTGACGTATCTTTGAAGAGAATACTATTCACTAAAAAGTTTATCAGTATAAAAAGCAAAACTGCGGTAATCACATATTGATAGAATAAAAGTATATCCATTTTCTTAATTTAGAAAGTAATGCATTTTTGATTATAACACAATTATAAGACTATTTTTACTAACATTCTGGTATCAATAGCATAGATTTCTCCATCATTATTAAAATAGACGTAATTTTTAATATTTTTATTCAAATTTTTTTAATTAATATGGTAATTTGCAGGTTTACTAAACTTTTTATTCCGGGGGTCTGTTTATAAAGATTTATATCAGTAAGCATATAACTTCCCATATGGACGGTGGGAATATGGGATCAATTTTAAAAAACTATCAATGAATATATTCATATTGCCTGGATTGAAGAAATTACAATAATTCTTAATATATTTATTTAAAAGATTTATATCATCACTATCCAGCTCGACCTTTTTTACTTCTTTTCCCAGCTTATAATCTTCTACGCTTCCTCTTATATATATTTTCCCTCCATGCATTCCGGTTCCCGTATAATTTCCGACAATATCCTGATCTATATCAAATGGAAAGAT
>CAZLME010000073.1:0-6521 GCA_964560595.1 uncultured Actinomycetota bacterium | reverse complement strand
TCCTGTATAAACCAAGAATAATGATGATACCTCCAGCCATATACTCTCCTAAAAAATCACCGGCACTTCCGCCGATCACTACTACCGGTACTTTTTCCTGATATGATTTCATATGAATACCACCTCTAAATCCGATATTCTTTTCCACATATATTTCGCCGCCTCTCATTGAATAACCAGGAATATCTCCCGAATCTCCGTGAACTATAATCTTCCCCGAATTCATTGTATTTCCAATACCATCCTGACTATTGCCAAAAACTTCAATTACAGGACCGTCCATAAAAGCTCCGAGATCGTTACCGGGCGTTCCGTATATATTTATCCTTGCACTGCCTTTAAGTCCATCACCAATATATCTCTGTCCCAGCACATTTTGTATGACTATTTCTTTATTATTACCATCATTTTTTAAAAATTTTCTCACCTTTAAATTCAATTCTTTATATCCGAGATTACAGGCGTCAATTAACAACTTCATATTTCTATCCCCTCTCCCGAAACAAGGTGCTTTTTATAATCGACAGGTAAATTGACTATTCCAAAATCCTCCCGTAATATATTATCCTTTACACTGCTTATATCTATTTCATTCTGAATAAGCCCGGCATAAATTCCCGCTCTTTCTATATTCCCGACCATTATTACTCCGATTATTTTTTTATCCCTTATTACCACCTTCTTATATGTGTTTTTCTCAGGATTGAAATCTCTAAGTATTTCAATACTTTCCCCATCTTTTTCTGTTATATCGGTCATACCCATAGATATGGTAGAGATTCCTAGTATCTCAACCGAATTCATAAAAAATCCGCCGTTATATTTTTTATCTCCTCCGGCCATATTGATTCCCGCCACGGAGCCCTGTTTTACGGCAAGTGGCCAGATAGCAATATTTCTCTTCTCTCCGAGTAAAATATCCCGGGCTTCAGCTACATCCCCGGCGGAATATATATTTTTAGCTGATGTACGCATATATTTGTTTACGACAATTCCTCTATTTACTTTAAGTGCACCCTTTTTAATAAAACCAGTATCAGGAGTAACTCCAATGGCTATTATAAGCAGACTGCATTCTATCTTTCTCCCATCTTTTAATCCACATCCGGAAATCTTTTTACCTGTAACATGGATTTCTTCAATGGTATTATTTTTATAAATATTGCTGCCTTTACTTATTATTCTCTTTTCAATGATACATGAAGCCTGCTCATCGAATGTCGCCTCAAGAATCCTGTCTGCAAGCTCTATTATATTAATGCTCATGCCCATTTCTAAGAATGCCTCAGCTGATTTTAATCCTATCAATCCCCCGCCGAGTATGGAGACCTCTCTTATATTATTTTTCTTAATAAAATTTTTAATCTTTAAGGCATCACTCAGAGTAGTCAGGGTGAAAATTCCTTCAATATCCTTGTAATTTTTACTATTTATAGAACAAAAAGAATTGCTTTTGCTGCTTTTGCAATTATTATTTATATCAGTACAAACAATTTTAATTTCAGGAATAATTGGCTTCCCGCCGCTTGAAATTAGGAGCTTTTTAAATCTGTATCTTCCGCCGTCACCGCAGATCAGTGACATCTTATTTATATCAATAGATTTTACTCTTGTATTTAACCGGATATCTATATTGTTGTCCTTGTAAAAATTTTTGCTCTTAAAATGAATTTTATCAAGGCTTACGGTACCCTCCATTAAATAAGTTATTAGAGGTTTTGAATAATTCCGGAAGCCTTCCTCAGACAATATCAAAATTTTTCCAATTTTATCCAGTTCTCTTATGCTTTCGGCAGCGGCAAGAGCTGCGGCTGAATTGCCTATAATAGCATAATCAGTTATTTCGCTGGTTCTATTAATGTAATTTTTAACTTCCATCTGTATTTTTCACCTGAATTTCTTTGTTTTTATCCCTTTCAATAAATTTTAAAGCTTCATTAGGACAATTTTTAACACATTCCGGTATATCCTCATCAACACATAAATCACATTTCGAAGCCACTTTTCTACTAGAAACATCTCTTCTTATAACCCCGTATGGACAAACCATTATACAGCTCCAGCACCCAACGCATTTATCCCCATCACATATGACAACGCCTGTATTTTTATTCTTCTGCATGGCTCCCGATATGCAGGCATCAACACATGGAGCATCTTCACAGTGTCTGCACTGTATGGCAAATGAGTTATATCCGATTTCTTCCACCAGAACCCGTGAAAGGATATCAAGTTTTTCTTCCCTGAAAGCTTTTATAATTTTTTTGCTTTTAGAATGCTTTACCTGACAGTATATTTCACACAACCTGCAGCCTATACAGTATTCTTCCTGAATATAAATTTTTTTCATCTTATTATCACCAGGCCTCTCCCACATGTTTTATCCCGAGAATTGCAAGTTCCCTATCACTTAATCCAACACCTCTTAAATGTTCCCTATTTCCTTTAAGGCTTTCAATAGCGTTAATACCCGCACCACCCAGCATCTCCTTTATTTCCAGGGACCAGCCTCTAAGAAGATTTAAAAGCCTCCTTGTTCCAATTTCCGGATTTAGCCTCCTAGTAAGATAAGGGTCCTGGGTGGCAATTCCCCAGTTACACTTCCCCGTATAACACTTCTGACACAGATGGCAGCCCATGGCGACCAGTGCAGCAGTTCCTATATACACTGCATCAGCACCAAGTGCTATTGCTTTTACAACATCTGCGCTGGACCTTATGCTTCCGGCAGCAATTAGAGAAGCTCTATGCCTTATCCCTTCTTCTCTCAATCTGTCGTCAACAGAAGCGATGGCAAGCTCTATGGGTATGCCTACATTATCCCTTATAACCTGTGGAGCCGCTCCCGTACCGCCTCTCAATCCATCTATACTTACAAAATCAGCCCCTGCCCTTACAATACCGCTTGCAATGGGCGCAATATTATGAACTGCCGACACTTTTACGCCTACAGGTTTCGACCAATCAGTAGCCTCCTTTAATGCGTAAATCAATTGAGCGAGGTCTTCTATGGAATAAATGTCATGATGAGGAGCCGGAGAAATGGCATCGGTTCCTTCAGGAATCATTCTGGTATCCGGTATGTCTCCGGTTACTTTTTCCCCCGGAAGATGACCCCCGATTCCGGGTTTTGCTCCCTGGCCAATTTTAATTTCCACAGCTGAACCCTTTTCCAGGTAATCCACATCCACTCCAAATCTTCCCGAAGCAACCTGGACAATAGTATTCATTGAATATTTATAAAGGTCTTTATGCAAGCCTCCTTCACCGGTATTGTAATAGGTACCGAATTCAGAAGCAGCAGCAGCAAGCGATTTGCAGGCGTTCAGGCTGATAGAACCATATGACATAGCTGAAAACATTATAGGTGTGGAAAGCTCCAGCTGCGGATATAATTCTGTCTTTAGTTTTACACTCCTGGCATCTGGACCTCTTGTTATTTCAAATTCAAGATTATCGGGCTTTCTTCCTATAAATGTTTTTATCTCCATTGGCTCCCTCAAAGGGTCTATTGGAGGATTTGTAACCTGTGAAGCATTAAAAAGAATCCGGTCCCAGTAAACGGTATATGGCTTATCACATCCCATCCCGGTAAGAATTACTCCTCCAGAATCAGCCTGCTTATAAATATTCCTTAAATGTTCCGCTGTCCAGTTATAATTGGTCCTGAACTGAGATTTTATTTCTTTGATTTTTAAAGCACCGGTCGGACACAGACTTTCACATCTGTGACAGCCCACGCACTTAATACTGTCACTATATATTACATCCTGTTCGCTGTCATATTCATGAACATCATTGGAACACTGCCTTACACATACCTGACAGGATATACATTTATCTGTATCTCTTTCTATTTCAAATTCAGGTTGATTTAATTTTAAAGCCATTTTTAATCACCCGGGATCTTATTTTTATATACCGTTAAACTATCCGACATTGGAAGTTTTTTACTTTTCTTTCTATATTTACCGCTATCTATACTGCTTCCTTTATTTAATTCTTTACTGTTATTTTTATTTTTTTCTTTTTCCTTTATTCTTCCTATTACAGGCTCACCGCCATCCGGCTGCCATATTCTGTCAGGCGAAGAGCATACTTTCCTTATGGGAGCTTCCTCGCTGGAAATAAAAAGATATTCACCCTTCCTGGCTGCTACCAGAGGCCTTAACTTTATTCTGTCATTCAGAGCATATATATAATTGCTATTTCCGGCTATTATACTAAAAGGACCATTGAGCAGCGCATTTCCATATAGAACCCTTAAAGCTTTTAATGACTCTCTATTATCCCCCGTCATCCTTTCTATCTCTTCCCAGAGAGGCGGAGCCAAAATCAAATGAACCATTTCAATATCGATTTTTTGCTTCCTGACAATAAAGTCAAGTAAATAAGTAATAACTTCGGTATCAGTGGAAAGCGAACATTCATAACCAGAGCTCCTTACAAATCTTTTATTGGTCCCGTATGATGAGATCTCCCCATTGTGTACGACTGACCAGTCTAAAAGCCCGAAAGGATGAGCTCCTCCCCACCACCCGACACTGTTTGTGGGAAACCTGCCGTGAGAAGTCCACAGGTAACCTTTATATTCATCCAGCTTAAAAAACCACCCGATATCTTCCGGAAATCCTACTCCTTTAAAGATTCCCATATTTTTCCCGCTGGAAATTATATAAGCTCCGCAAATATCCCTGTTTATGTGCATAACAAAATTAACAATACTATCTTCTTCTCTTCCAGCTGCAGTCTGTCTGCTGATTGCATCAGAACCTGCTTCGTTTCCTCTTTGAGTTATAAAGTTTTCTTTTGGTTTTAAAAAATACCTGTATATTAAAGGAGGATTTACAATCCGGGATACCTTTCTGGTTGGAATTTCCTCACTTAACAGCACCATAAAATTTATTGCAATTTCTCTTTCTGTTTGTTTTTTTGCCTCAATATCATCATAAAATATATGGAACGCCCAGTCCCTGGTAAACTGCGGGTAAATACCGTAAGCTGCAAAACCCCCGCCCAGGCCATTGGATCTCTCATGCATGACTGAAATCCCTTCCATTACCATTCCGCCGCTGAACCTTTCACCCGATTCGTTTATAGCCCCGAAAATGGCACAACCTGACGGAATTTTAAACCTTGAAAAATATTCTTTTGTATTTTTCTTAATTTTATTTATACTATCTAATCTATTCATTTTTTTATATCTCACCTATTAATTATTTACCCTTACCGTATTATTTACTTATATTAATCTGTTTACGGATAATTAATTTTCCCAGAAACAAAAGCCTCCTTAAAACATCTCTGTTTTAAAAAGGCTTCTTTACCTTTAATTTCTGCCTGTATTTCCCTATACGGACAAAAACCCGTTTAATTTTATGTATAAAATAATACCAGTATGCCAGTATTTGTCAAATATTTTTTAGGAAATAATATTTATTAAACCGGGATATCCGGATATTATTTATATGCTGCTTTCATGTCTTCAAGTGTTAATGGTGTGTAATCGCCCGCATGCCCGGCAGTCCCAAAATCAATCATTTTACTTTTAACTGTTTGATAAACTGCTTCCCTGGCGGCACCAAAATAGGATCTTGGGTCGAAAGCATCCGAATGCTCGCTTAAGTATTTTCTTACAGCACCTGTCATAGCCAGTCTTCCATCAGTATCAACGTTAATTTTCCTGATTCCTCTTTTTATAGCTTCCTTAATGCTCTCCATCGGAACTCCCATTGTCTTTTCAAGCTTACCACCATAATTATTTATAACTTCAATAAGCTCCTGCGGAACCGAAGATGAACCATGCATAACCAGCGGTACTCCAGGAACCTTTTTTACTACTTCATTTATAATATCCATTGCCAGTGTTGGTTCTGCTTTAAACTTATATGCTCCATGGCTCGTACCTATAGCAAGAGCAAGTGCGTCAACGCCGGTAAGTTTTACAAACTTTGCTGCTTCGTCGGGGTCAGTCAGCATTACTTTTCCTGAACCGACACCATCTTCTATGCCTCCAAGTGTTCCAAGTTCACCTTCGACAGATACGCCAAACTTATGAGCATACTCAACAACATCCCTAGTTACTGAAACATTTTCTTCAAAAGTGGTGGGGGTCTTTGAGTCCTCCTTCAACGATCCGTCAATCATAACAGAGGTAAAGCCCAGTTCTATAGCTTCCTTGCAGGTTTCAAGACTATTACCGTGATCAAGATGCAATACAATGGGTATACCGGGATTATCCTCTACTGCAGCTGCGGCAAGATATTTTATATAAGCCATATTGGTATATTTTAAAGCTCCCCTGCTTGCCTGGATTATCACAGGTGACCCTGTTTCGCTTGCAGCCCTCATTATGCCCTGGATCTGCTCCATATTATTAACGTTGTAAGCCCCTACTCCATAATCACCCTTTATAGCTTCATCCAGCACTTGTTTCATTGGTACTAACGGCATTTGCTCCTCCTTATAAAATGTTTGATTTTCAATTGTATATGATTTTATTTTTTTTATAATTTTTTCTG
>CAZLME010000072.1:0-7983 GCA_964560595.1 uncultured Actinomycetota bacterium | reverse complement strand
CCAGATCCAGTACTTTAAGACTGGAATATTGCGAGGTGTGCTTTTTAACCAGTCCGCCAATAATTTCAGGAGATGCACCGAGTTCCCATATATCCTGCAGTATATAAGGTATATAATAAGGAAATAGCTCAATATTGGAGCCGTCCAGTGAAGTAACCACACTTTCTTTTAAAGTTTTCATGAAAGCTAACCAAAATAAAATAATTTCTAACTGGCGGAGAGAGAGGGATTTGAACCCTCGAAGCAGCTTACGCCACTTACACGCTTTCCAAGCGTGCGCCTTAAACCGCTCAGCCATCTCTCCCCAATCAAGTATTATAACATACAGGCTACATAGAATATTAATATAAAAATAATAATTATTATTATTTTTCTTATTATATATTTGGGTAATCTTTACTATCGTATAATCTCTGACATCTATATCTTGATATTACCGTTCCTTGAAAAGAACCCTTCTACTTTCAACTGAATAAACGTTAAAGTTAAAGAGTAAAATCAGGATAATTTTTCTTTTTCCATTTCTATATTTTTATTTATTATTTTTATTTCCCTTACCAGAAATATAACGGTAATAATAAAACAGCAGAAATCTGTAACCGGCCAGGAGGCCCATACTCCAAAAAGACCGAAGAACATAGGTAATATAAAAATTGCCGGTATAAAGAAAAACAGGTCCCTTGAAAGCGTTATAACCAGTGAAGGTCTGGCTTTACCTATGGCCTGAAAGAATGCACTTCCTAAAATAGGAAAGCTCCATAAAGGTGCAAGCATTGCAATCAGCCTTAAAGGCATAGCTCCTTTTTGAATCACATCTATATCACTTGTAAATATACCTATAAGCGCCTCCGGAAATATTACCATTACAATAAATCCCAATAAAGTTATAACTGAAGTCCAGATAAATGCTTCTTTTAGAACTTTTTTTACCCTGGTATACAGTTTTGCCCCATAATTAAATCCGACAATTGGTGAAAAACCCTGGCTTATTCCAAGCAGAGGCATAAAGATGAGATCAATAATCCGTATCCCTATTCCTGTTATAGTAATATAAACATCTCCACCGTACCGGCTTACAAACCTGATAAATAACATAAATACCACACTGCCTACGATTTCCATTAAAAATGAAGGAGTTCCAAGTCTCAGAATTTCACCTGATATGGATTTATTTATTTTAAACATTTTAATTTTCAGATGGAATATACTGCTTCTTGACATAAAAAAAATAAAAATATAAATAGCACTTGCTATATGACTTATGACAGTTGCAGTTGCCGCTCCTTTTACTCCCCACCCGAATACAATCACAAAAAAATAATCAAGGATTATATTTAAAATAGACCCTATCAGCATTTCATACATCGAAGCTCTGGGTTTTCCTTCCGCTCTTATGAGATTAGTTCCATTGACAGAGAATGATAAAAAGACAAATCCCAGAAGCATGATATTCAGATAATCTCTTGCGTAAGGCAGAACTTCGCTGGATGCGCCTAAAAACATTAAGATGTCTTCAGAAAAGATAAAAATAGGTATGATTAAAATGATATTTAAAATCGTATTTAATACAATACCATCACCACCGGCAATTATAGCCCTTTCCTTATTTCCCTTGCCCAGTGAACGGGATACTATAGAAGCCGACCCTACTCCGGTTAGCAGGCCGATGGCTACTATAAAAATATTTACGGGCAATACTATGGTAAGACCGGCAATTGCATCCGGGCCTACTGCATTACCTACAAAAAGAGTATCCACAAAATTATACAGGGCTATTATTACCATACCGGTTATAGTTGGTAAGGAGAATTTAAATAATAACAGCCTCAAATTTTCATTTAAGATTTGCCTTTTTTGCTTTTCCATTTGACGTAATTTTAAATATTATTAAAAGAATTTTTTTCCTGATAAAAGATTACAGCGGAAATCTAAAATATAACTTGTACCTGGTGTACTTTTTATGGTTTAAAACAGCACGCAAAACCATAATTATATTTAAGGCACATTAATTGTCAATAAAATAATTAACATTTTTTTAGATAGACTGAGTATGATAATGCCTGTTGCCTGAAGGTATTTTGATTTATTTGAAGTTGTCTTAAAAATTATCCTTTAATTTACAGCCGCAGTAAGGGCATAAATTAAAATCCTCTTTTATTTTTTTACTGCACCGGGGACATTCATCCCGGGGTTTATTCTTTTTAATTTCTTTCATATCAGGAAGTTTGCCCAGACCCATCTTTAATTCATCTAATCCAAATAAATCTTTTAGTTTGTTAAGAATAATTATACTTTCTTCTTTTATGCCGCCTTCTTCTTTTGATAATTTTTCATATACTCTTTTAAAAAGGTCTTCTATATCTTCCTCATCAAATTTTTCAAGGATTTTTACTTCACCATCCAGAAGCTCTTTATAAATAAATATGTTATCCTCAATAGCATCAAACTGCTTATCCAGCTTCTCATCACATTCCCTGCAATAGGGCTCGTGTGATTTATCTTTCAGAATCTTCCCACATTCTATGCATCTTTCTTCTTCTTCCGATTTTTCTTCTTTTTTCCCTTTAAATATATTTCTGAAATCCATTTTTATTTGTTCGTAATCAGATATTATTTTGTATTAAGCAATACATTCTGGATATATTATCATAAAATAATTAAAATAAAAAATCTTTACATAATCTAACTTTCAAGAAATAAAGAATGAATATGAGTAATGCTACTATTGTAAGAACTTATAAATATAATAGTTATTGAATTATACTCTAGAGATAGAGTCAACGCAGCTCAATCCAAGCCCATTCAATCGTTGTGTTATCATTCTGATTATTTTGATAAAAATAAATCCTGAATTAAAATTTTAATAATTATATTTTAAGTAGACAGGCGATAATATTTCTTTATTAAAGATTCAATATAAGATCTATTATCCGGAGAAAATAAAATGGATATTTCTTCCCTACTGGATAAAATTATAGATAAAACAAAGATTTTTTGATTCTTAAATATTATCTTTGATTGATCACTTTCTTTTAAAGATATATTTTCTATTCTGTTTAAAGGGATATATTTCCAGTAAGCCCCATATTCTTGTTCTTCTTTTATTAAAATTAGCTCTTTATTAGTAAGAATTGTAAAATGAGAGTAAGAGATCAAACTGCTTATTTTTTTTAGGTTACTTTTAAAAATCCTGGATTGGTATACGGTATCAATAATATCCTGCCCCGGTAAAAAACTTTTTTTAATATCATAAGCATAGCTCCACATTTTTATGCTAATATTCTTTTGATGATCAAATGGCTTCGGGTTAGCACCGGTACTTAAGTTACTATTATTGTTATAATGTAATCTAATCTTTTCTACTATTGGTTTAAAAATTCTCTCTGCAGTTGTATTAAATTCCATAGATGCTGTAGACCCACCATTATTACCGCATATTTTTATCCAGGAAAATAACAAAATACAGCCTCTTTCAATATAGCAAATATCATCAAACTTGAATGTAGTTGACATTGTTTTTGATTCTGACTTCTTAAATATATGTACTCTATTTTTATCTAGAACAACTAAAGTAGACTTTAAATTAACAAATCGAAACCCCTTCTCACCCATTTCCCAATGATAGTCCGGAGTATAAATCACATATGGAAAAGTTGGAGAGTCCCGGAGGGCTGCTGTATTCAATATACTTTTAAATTCTTTTGGTATTGCATCTTTTATTCCGATAATCTGCGGCCAAATATTTACCCTTCTAACATCCGGTAAAGTGCCTTTAAAAAGATATTTATATTTATCCAGCCGTGTTTTTAGTGTATTAATAATCATAATAAAAAAATTTTAACCCCAGTTTTTGCATTTAACAATAAAAATCCCCTATTGAGGATTTTCATAACTTTATAATAAAGCTTTTTATCAAGCTATATAATTATTTATAAATATCTATTCATAGCTTTATGGCGGAGAGGGAGGGATTCGAACCCTCGAGGCAAGCATAAACTCACCTAACCGCTTAGCAGGCGGCCCTTTTCGACCACTCAAGCACCTCTCCTTACTCTATGGCAAACAATATAATAACAGATTTTATAAAAAAAACATTACATTATTGCCACCATATACATTCTGCAAAAAATTAAAAAAACTGTCTATAATATGGGAAACAAATGACTTCTTCAATATAACCCCTGTTTCCTGCACCTCTGACTCCGAAGTCATAAATAAATTTTATTATAATTACCTTTTTAACATCAATTCTTGAAATTTTAAAAATGGCGCGCCTGGAGGGATTCGAACCCCCAACCTTCGGATTCGTAGTCCACTGCTCTATCCAATTGAGCTACAGGCGCTTATTTATATATAATAATACAGCTTAATAACAATAAGTAAGCAAAAAAAATAAACCTTACTTTATGCTATTTTTTTATATTAGCATAATAAAAAAGTTTATTATTGAAATGTTACAGATATCAAAACATCAGGGAATTTCGTTTAATTCCTTAAGCAATCCATCTATATTTATTCCGTAAATTTTAGAAATCTGGCCCAGTGTCAATATTTCTGCTTCATATGCAGCCATTGCACAATGCATGCAGGGTAAGTTATACTTAGCAATAATTTTACTCGCCTCGGGTGAATTTAATACCTCTGATAATTTTGTATTTTCATTATAATCTTTAGCCATGATTTCCTTCCACTACTATTAAAATAAAATATATTTTACAGTACCATAAATATCCATATCCTGTATTTATTTAATAAACCTATAAAAGTATATCTTTTTTCCCCTTTTTTGTATACTCCCCGACAAAAGAGGTATAGAAAAATTTTATAATAAAAATTGCATAAAAAAGCAGTTTTAAGAAATTTCCTATGAAAAGTATTAAATATGGTTTATAATATTGTAAATATTTTAATTTAATAGAAGTAAAAAGATAATAATTAATAAATACATTATATACTTTGCGAAAGGGCATAAATGGTCCGGAAAAAACCAGCTAAGAGTCGCTTGGCTGACATCAAAAGTGAAAATGTCTTTTATTATAATGATGAACAGTTTGCCTTATTTCAAAATCTTATAGATAATATACCTGATCATATTTATATTAAAGATGTAAATAGCAGATTCCTGGTTGTAAATAAAGCCAAGGCAAATTTCATGGATAGAGAACCTCAGGATTTCATTGGTAAAACAGATTTAGATTTTTTCCCCCAACAAAAATCGGAAGAATATTTAAAAGACGAAAATTATGTAATGAAGACAGGCAAACCCATTATCGATAAAGTAGGGAAAGTATTATATAAAGATAAAGAATTCTGGACGAGCAGCAGTAAAATACCCTGGTATGATAAAAATGGAAACATAATGGGAACTATGGGTATATCAAGAGATATAACAAAAAGAAAACAAATGGAAAACGGCTTTCTAAGAAAAGAAAGAGATTTCTTTAATGCTTTAATGGATAATATAACAGAAAGTATATATTTTAAAGATGTGAAAAGTAGATTTGTAAGGATAAATAAAGCATGTGCCGAAAAATTCGAATTAGATAGGCCGGAAGATGCGGAAGACAAGACAGACTTTGATTTTTTCAGTAAGGAACATGCAAAACAGGCATTTGAAGATGAGCAATCTATAATAAAAACGGGTAATGCAATAATAGATTTCGAAGAAAAAGAAACTTTCGAAAATAAAACTGACAAATGGGTTTCAACCTCAAAAATTCCCTGGTATGACAAAAATGGAAACATAGTAGGAATATTTGGTATAACAAAAGATATAACAAATAAGAAGAACGCAGAAGAGAAAATAAAATATCTATCCTTTCATGATTCCCTTACAGAACTTTATAACAGAGCGTATTTTGAAGAAGAGATAAATAGACTGGATACACCAAGACAGCTTCCTTTAACAATAGTAATGGGAGATGTAAATGGTTTAAAAACAATAAACGATGCATATGGGCATGTACATGGAGATACATTCCTAATAAAAATAGCCGATATCCTTAAAGACTCATTCAGAGAAGAAGACATAGTGTCAAGATGGGGCGGAGATGAGTTTATCGCAATTCTACCTAAAACCACTGCTAAGGATACAGCAAGTATTGTAAAAAGAATTAAAAGGCTATGCAGGGAAAGAAGCACTCCAGAGATGCCTTTAAGTATCTCAATTGGTGTTTCAACAAAAAGAAAACCTCTAAGAAATATTGATGATATACTAAAAGAAGCTGAAGATAAAATGTATAAGAATAAAATAGCAGAAAGTAAATCCACCAATGAAATCATCATAAGTTCACTTAAGGAAAATTTAAAAAAAGGAGAGCATGGCAGTGAAGAAAATAATGCCAAATTAAGAAAATACGCTCTATATATTGGAAGGAAACTTAATCTTTCAGAAGTGAAACTAAATGAATTAAAATTGCTTATGGATGTTTATAATATAGGAAAACTTACACTTGCTGATGAAATAATTGCAAAACCAGGAAGATTAACAAAAGAAGAGTGGAAGTTAGTTAAAAAACTTCCCGAATTAGGGTACCGGATTGCAGAATCATCGAATTTCCTTAAACCTATATCAGAAGCAATACTCTCTCATTATGAATGGTATAATGGCGATGGATATCCAAGAGGAATAAAAGGCGAAGATATCCCCATACTCTCAAGAATTTCATTTCTTATTAATTCTTATGATGCTATGAGTAAAGACAGGCCTTACAGAAGAAAAATGACAAAAAAAGAAATTATACAGGAATTTAAAAAATTTTACGGTATTCAATTTGACCCTAATATTGTTAAAATCTTTCTTGAATTATTAGAAAAAAAACATTATAGATAGTTACTGCACAGATATTATCTATATAAAAAATACTCCATCTGCATAATAAAAAAATCTACAACTGGCGGAGAGGGAGGGATTTGAACCCCCGGAAGGTATAAACCTTCAACGGTTTTCAAGACCGCCGCATTCAACCAGACTCTGCCACCTCTCCGGATAAAGAAAAATTATAGCATAAAAGCAGGATTTATAAATGTAATTTTTATACCTCATTATTTCACTTTAGTGTATTGAATAAAATACAAACCTGTGCAAAAGCCGTAATTGAATCAATAATAAGATATGAAACAAGCGGAGCTGGCGCTCAAGATTTTATCCGGTCTGCTTATGTCATTTTTTTGGAAATTTTTTTTATTCCTCCCATAAAGGGTATCAGTACTTCAGGGATTCTTATATTTCCTTCCTTATCCTGAAAATTCTCAAATATTCCTATTAATGTCCTGCCAATAGCACAGGCGGTGCTGTTCATTGTATGGACAAAATCTTTTCTCTTCCCGTCTCTGTACTTTATATTCAACCTTCTTGCCTGAAAATCAGTATCGTGGCTGCATGATGCCAGCTCTCTATATTTCTTTTGTCCAGGAAGCCAGGCTTCCAGATCATATTTCTTTGCATTTGGATTTCCGATATCTCCAGTACACATATTTACAATTTGATAATGAAATCCAATCCCCTTCATAATTTCTTCAAGTGTTTCCCTTAATTTTTCATATTCTTCCCATGAATTTTCGGGGTGAGCAAAGACAAACATTTCAATCTTATCAAACTGGTGCACTCTGAAAAGTCCTCCCAGATCTTTTCCGTAACTTCCGGCTTCCCTTCTGAAACAGGTTGAAAAAGCAGTGTATTTAAGAGGAAGAGTGCTTGCATCCAGAAATTCATCACTATGATAGGCACAAAGAGGGGCTTCAGAAGTTCCTATCAAAAACAAATCATCAAGTTCAGTTTTGTAATACTGTGTTTTTTCTACAGGGAAAAATCCTGTGCCGTACATAGCCATTTCCTTCACCAGAAATGGGGGTATCAGGGGTGTAAAACCTTTCCGGATTAATATATTCAAAACATACTGGATCAATGCAAATTCCAGTAAAACTGCTTCATTTTTTAAAATGACAAACCTTGAACCAGAAATTTTTGCTGCCCTTTTTTCA
>CAZLME010000071.1:0-8020 GCA_964560595.1 uncultured Actinomycetota bacterium | reverse complement strand
CAGTATATATTAACGGATATAATGTAGGGAGTAAGGACAACAGGTAAGAGATTTATAGATTAATAGATAAGACTGAATTAATCATTATTGTATTTGATGTGAAGGATGACTGGGGTTACATTGACTATAATACAAACGTAGAGCTGGCAAAAGAGATAGGGGCAAATAAAGGCTATTATGATCTGGATTTGTTAATAAAGGAAATGGATGTCAGGGGGATTTACGGAATAGCCAGATTTGTTGTTTTTAAGGATAGTATTCTGCCGAAATCCAGAACAGAGTTTGCAATTAAAGATTCAAGAACCGGGATACCGCTTTATTCGGAAGGTTCTTATTGGCCCGATATTTATTGTGAAGAAGTCTGGAATTATTATATAGAAATTGTAAAAGAACTTGCTTCAAAAGGAATTAAAGAGATTCAGTTTGATTATATAAGGGCACCTGCCAGAGGAAACACAGCTTATGCTGAATATACATATAATACCGATAATAATACAAAAGTCCAGGCTATAACTAATTTTTTAAAAAGAGTAGGGGAAGAAACTAAAAATTATAATATTAAAATATCTGCAGATGTTTTCGGATGGGTTTTTATAGTGGAGGATGATCAGGGCATAGGGCAGCGTCTGGAAGAGATTATACCATATCTGGATTATATATATCCCATGCCATATCCATCTCATTATTCTTCAAAATTTTTAGGATATGAACTTCCCGAAAGCCACCCTTATGAAGTTGTAGGCTATACTCTTAAAAAAGGACTGTCAAGAATGGATGACACGGAATGCATGATAATTCCCTGGATACAGGCATTCAGTTTGAGGGTGAGATATACAGAAAAAGAAGTATTGGAACAAATAAAAGCGGCAGAAGATCTGGGAATAGAAGGATATTTGTGCTGGAATGCAGTAAATAATTATGGAATGGTAGAAAAAGCATTGGATATTAGAGACAGCAGGTAAATAAAATCTGTGAGCTAATTCCCGGACTTGCTAAAATAATAAAACGGGAATTTGCAAAGATTGGTTCTTGAGAAGACTTTAAAAATTGGAAAATTTTTAGAAAAAATTTTAATATAAAATGGGATTTAATATTAATGAAGGGAATATCATGGAAATTCAAGAGAACTACGAGTACGCGGGCTGGAAAAATTGTATCCGCATGACAGACGGTGAAATAGAGGCAGTAATTACAACTGATATCGGCCCAAGAATTATATGCCTTGCTTTTACAGGAGAAAAAAATGTTTTTGGGGAAATGGAGCAGCATCTGGGAAGAGTTGGCGGAGATGAGTGGGTAATATACGGAGGTCACAGGTTATGGCATGCGCCCGAGGTTATGCCGAGGACCTATTATCCTGATAATAAATCTATCAGTTACAACTGGGACGGGAAAACTTTAAAACTTATACAAAGTATGGAGGATACAACCAGAATTCAAAAAGAAATAGAGATTACCTCTGGTTCAGAAAATAATATTAGGGTACTGCATAGATTGATTAACAAAAACCCATGGGAGGTAGAAATGGCACCGTGGGCACTTACAGTAATGGGAAAAGGTGGAAAGGCAATAATACCACAGGAACTATATCGGCCAGCAGAAGGAAACCTTCTTCCGGTGCGTCCCCTGGTCCTCTGGTCTTATACCAGAATGAATGACCCGCGTTTTATATGGGGAAGTAAGTATATACAGGTAAGGCAGGATCCTGATGCAAAAAGCCCCCAGAAAATCGGGGTTTTAAATACACTTGGCTGGATCGCATACAGCCTTAACGATTATCTTTTTATAAAGCGATATACTTATAATCCTGAAATTAGATATCCTGATTTCGGTGTGAATACTGAAATCTATACAAACCCGGATATACTTGAAATGGAAACACTTGGCAGTTTAGAAAAAGTATCTCCCGGAGGGTTTGTTGAACATACTGAAAACTGGTTTTTATTTAAAGAAAAAATAGATGAAGACGAAGAGCTTTTGGGGAAAAAATTGATTCCCATAATAAAGAAAACAGATACGGAAATTTAAAGGATTTCTAAAAAACTGACCTTTAATAAAAAAAAGATTAGCGAAAACTTAAATGGGCACATGTTGATATAATCATATGTTTATCATTTATTTCTTCTTTGCCATCTCGTCTTTTTAAGCATTTTTTTATGCTTTTTCTTTCTCATTTTTCTTCTTCTCTTCTTGATAACCGAGCTCATACCACTTCCTTAATTTAAATACCTTTGTAAAATATGGGGTAAAGATTTAAAAAATTTAAAAAATTTTCTCTATACCAGGTAAGCTATTATAACAGAAATAATTCTGTTATTGTATCAGTAACTTAAAAAACTTTTAAGTAAAAAAGAGATAAAAAAATTTACAGATTTTCCCGGGATTATTTATTGCCGGGAAAGGTTACATATCGGCCTGTAAGGATTTTTTATCTTTTTTTTGGCAAATAAAAAGTAAAAAATTAAAAACTTTATTGACATACAATATGTAGTATATTATTATTTGCTTGTATACAATATGATGAGTTGACTCAAGTCTCCTGAAAGGGTATATTTAGCATATACTCTCAGAATAAAAAGTAGTTATGAAACTTTTTTAAACAATAATGTTTTATCTGTTCTGTAAGCACGCCGCCAATATGTGGTATTTAAAGATTTGGGTTTTATTTATTTTAAATTATTAATGAAAAATTCTTTAGGATATCGGAGGTATTAATAAATGGAAATGGATAATTTAAAGAAAGTTAAGAGCAAAACTAACAGGGATGATTATTACCTCAATAAAGAAATCAATTTATCTGAAAATGCTGTAAAAGTTCTGGAAAGAAGATATCTAAAAAGGGATGAAGAGGGAATTCTTCTGGAGAACCCGAGGGATATGTTTATAAGGGTTGCGAGAAATATTGCATCTGCTGAAAAGAATTATGGTAAAACAGAGGAAGAAATAAAAGAGATAGAAAAACAATTTTTTGATATCATGACAGATCTCGATTTTCTTCCAAATTCCCCGACTCTTATGAATGCCGGAAAAGAACTTCAGCAGCTGGCAGCGTGTTTTGTCCTGCCGGTAGGTGATTCCATGAATGATATTTTTGAAGCATTAAAGGAAACAGCATTGATCCAGAAATCCGGCGGCGGAGTCGGGTATTCATTTTCAAATATCAGGCCGAGAAATGATGTGGTTCTTTCCACCAAGGGAGTTTCAAGCGGTCCAATATCTTTTATGACTGTATTTAATGCAGCCACTGATACAATAAAACAGGGTGGAACAAGAAGGGGGGCGAATATGGGAATACTGCGGGTTGACCATCCTGATATTCTGGATTTTATAACGTCAAAAGAAAATAATGAGAAACTCACCAATTTTAATATATCGGTCGGAGTAACCGAAAAATTTATGAAAGCCGTTGAGAATGATGAAGAGTATGAAATCATAAATCCGAGAACTAAAGAAGTAGTAGATAAATACAGAGCGAAAGAAATATTTAATAAAATTGTTGAGCACGCCTGGAAAAACGGAGATCCCGGCATTATATTCCTGGATAGATTAAACAAAGATAACCCCACCCCTCACCTCGGCCAGATAGAAAGCACCAATCCCTGCGGCGAGCAGCCTCTGCTTCCATATGAGGCGTGCAATCTCGGTTCCATAAATCTGGCAAATATGGTAATAGAGGAAGATGGTATAAAAAAAATAGATTTTGATAAATTGAGAAGTGTAGTTTACACGGCAGTAAGATTTTTAGATGATGTTATTGATATGAGTAAATACCCGCTGGAAAAAATAATGAAAATGGCAAGAGGGAATAGAAAAATAGGATTGGGGGTTATGGGATATGCGGACTTTCTAATAATCCTTGGTATACCCTATGACAGCGAAGAAGCCCTGGAGCTTGCTCAAAAGATTATGAGTTTTATTCAGGATGAATCAAAAAATGCATCAAAAGAACTGGCAAAAGAAAAAGGAGCATTTCCAAATATCAAAGGAAGCGTATATGACACTCCTGACGGGTATGAAATTAGAAATGCAACCACCACGACTATTGCTCCTACCGGAACCTTAAGTATTATTGCTGATTGCTCAAGCGGAGTAGAGCCGTTGTTTGCCATATCATTTGTTAAAAATGTTATGGATAATGACAAATTGGTAGAGGTTAATAAGTATTTTAAAAAGTCAGCACTTGATGAGGGTTTTTATAGCGAAGGGTTAATGGAGAAAATGGCTGAAAAGGGAAATTTAAAGGATATTGACGAGGTGCCCTCAAAGCATAAGAGGATATTTATTACAGCCCATGAAATATCTCCAACGTGGCATGTGAGAACCCAGGCTGCATTTCAAAAGTTTGTAGATAACGCAGTTTCAAAAACAGTAAATTTCCCAAATAATGCCACAATTCAGGATGTTGAAAATGCATATATGCTAGCTTATAGATTAGGCTGTAAAGGCATAACCATCTTCAGGGATAAAAGCAGGGGTGCTCAGGTTCTCGAGGTAGAGGGAAAGAAAAAAGATAAGAGTATTGGAGTAAAGGAAGTCGCCGAAAAAGAAGTTGCCGGCGGGAACGGAAGGGAGACAAAAAAGGGAAGTCCTCCGAAAATGCAGGAAAAAGCCAAAGAAGAAATAAAAGAAACAAAGTTAAAACCAAGACCAAGACCCGAAGTCACTCACGGTATAACCAAAAAATATAAAATCGGAAACTGCGGCAAACTTTATGTTACTGTAAATTCAGACGAAAACGGAATATGCGAGGTCTTTATAAATACCGGCGAGGAGGGATGTACCGCCTTAACAGAAGCTGTAGGCAGACTTATAAGTATTGCTATTAGATCAGGCATAGATATTGAGTCTGTAAAGAAACAGGTAGAGGGGATAAGATGTGTAACCTGTATTGCCGACCCCGAAACCCATGTTCTTTCCTGTCCGGATGCAATGGCAAAAGCAATAAGTTATTATCTGAACGGCTCAAATAAATTTGACTTGAGTATAACTAGCGGGCCGAGATCTATTATGATATGCCCTGAGGAAGGATGCGGAGGCATAATGGAGCCTGAAGGCGGCTGCTATGTATGCAGAACCTGTGGTTTCTCTAAATGCTCTTAATCTTTGTTTGATACTTATTTGATTCTTGTTTTTATTCTTCCAGAATCGCTTCAAGTGATGATTTATGGGTATGGTAGTCTTTTTCTGAAAAAAGGACCATTTTCACAAGTTCAATTTCAGGGTGCTCTTCCAGAAAGTTTATTATAGTTCTAAGAGCAATAAGTGAAGCTTCTCTAACAGGATAACTAAAAACCCCCGTACTTATTGACGGGAAAGCAATGCTCTTAATATTATTGCGGGAAGCCAGAAGAAGGCTATTATAGTAACTGTTTTTTAAATCCGCACTATCACTGGTTTTACCGCTGTAAATGGGGCCAACGGTATGGATTACATATTTAGCTTTAAGGTTATATCCACCGGTTAATTTTGCTTCGCCTGTATCGCAGCCTCCAAGTGTTTTGCATTCTTCCCACAGTTCCGGTCCGGATGCCTCGTGAATCGCGCCGGATACACCCCCGCCGGGGGAAAGCTCCATGTTAGCGGCATTTACTATTGCATCTGTTTCTTCTTCTGTTACGTCACCGGCTTTTATTTCCAGTATTGATTTTTTAATTTTATGCTTTGTTAACATATTTTATTTAAATCTCAATACAATTATTTGGATATGCTTTTTTAAACGTTATTCATTTTTCCAACAATATTTTGTATAAATAATCAAACCTGCTGAAAAGAATATAAGAGATATTATAATAGTAAGAGAAAGATTTAAAGCAGAGGTAGCGTCAAATCCCGCATTACCCGTAAGGTAATATGCAATAATAGCATTTGCTGATGACATGGGCCAGAATCTTGCAAAAGTCTGAAGTACCCTGGGCAGCATGCTGTAATCAAAAAATACGCCGGATATCGCCGAAGTAATAACAGCTATACCCACAGCGGTCATTATGGCACCCTGGACACTTTTAATAAGCGAACCGCAGATAAGCCCCACTCCCGCTGATGCAAGAATACCAAGAACTAAAAAGCCGATTGATTTAAGCAGACCAGTCATGCTAAAAGAAAATTTAGCTCCTAAAGTCAATCCCACTATCAATATGATGATTATGCTTATAATAGAAAAAGACAGAACTGCAAGTATTCTTCCTATTGAGTCTTTCCAGGGCTGTACCGGCATTGATTTTAATTTTAAAAAAAGACCTTTATGCCTGTCTTCGGAAATTGTTGCAGCAAGGCTTGTCATACCTGAAATCATAAAGGAAAAAGTAATCATGGATATGGTAATCTGGCCTTTGGCAAGTCCTACATATGCTTCAGGGACTTCTCTCAGGAAGACAAATACTCCAAGAAATAACCAGAGTATGGGCCAGGCGATTACCCAAAAAAGTGCAGATATGTTCATGAGGTTGTCTTTAATCCCTTTAATAAAAGTAGCGGAAATCTGATTCACTCTTTCACCTTCCTGACAGGTTTTCCGGTCAACTTAAAAAATACATCTTCCAGCGATGGTATTACAGAACCTATCTGGATTATTTTATAGCCGTTTTCTTCAACAGCTCTGACTATTTTTGGGATAACTTCCGTAGTCTCATTAGTGTAAATCTTATACCCGTTATCAGTTTCCTGAAGTTTTTCTTCCTTGTTAAACCCCTCTAGTATTTCTCTTATCTTCTCATTTTTAATGGAGGTCTCTACCTTTATTATGTTTTTAAGATTGCTGTTATTTTTCAGTTCTTCGGGTGTGCCATCCGCAATAATTTTACCTTCACTCATAAGGCCGACTCTGGATGCATGTTCCGCATCAGAACCAATATGAGTGATAAGTATAATAGTAGTTGCTTCATCCTTTATTAAATCAATGAGACCAAAAAAGTTTCGCCTTGCTGAAGGATCAAGACCGGTAGTCGGCTCATCCAGGATTAATATTTTATTTCCAGGGAAGAGAATCGTAGCAAGTTCCAGTTTTTTCCTCATGCCTCCCGAATATTTGCTTACCCTTTTACCTGCATCTTCTGTAAGACCGATTTTATTAATAAGATCATTAACGACAGATAATGCTTCTTTTCTTTTATATCCAAGCATTCCAGCAAAATACATCAGATTTTCTTTTCCGGTAAGGCTTGAATCCGAAAAATTTTCCTGGGGCAGATAGCCTATTAAGTCTTTTGCCCTGGAAGGTTTTTTACCATATATTTCTACTGTTCCACTATTCTGTGTCCTTATTGAAGCAATGATAGAAGACAGGGTAGTTTTTCCTGAGCCGTTTGGGCCCATCAGGCAGTAAAATTCACCCTCTTTTATATTCAGGTTTAAATTATCTATGACTGTTTGATTGCTGTATTTTTTAACAACATCTTTTATGATGATTGAATCCATTGTATTTTTATCCGGTGAAAAATTAATTAATTGTTAAGTATAATAATATAAAATACAGATTTTTTTAATAGAATATAAAAGTTTTTATCTTTGACAGGCATTTTAAAAAACAGAGTTTTGAATTATTGCCCTGATTATAATTATTTATTTATAATTACCGTTTACCTGTTTAAATACCTCTTCTCCTGTAGATTATCTCATTTATGAAATTAATGATAAGAACCGGCATTACCGAGCTTATTATTATAAGCAACCAGTAATACTGGTTAAGGCTGGCGGTTTTAAATATATTCTGAAGCCAGGGTAAGTAAATTATTCCGACCTGCAGCAGAATTGATACAACCACTGCTAGATTGAGGAATTTATTTTCAAAAATATTCTTTCTGAATATACCCTTGTTTTCAAATCTGAAGTTAAATGTATGAAGCAGCTGGGTCAGGACAAGAGTGGTAAAAACAGAGGTCTGGAAAATTTCTCTGTCGTGGATAAAATGATGGGTATTGAAAAGCAGCGGTCCGGCGAAGTATATGAAAAGTGCACCCGAAGTGAGAATCATACCCTGCCACAGGATTAAGATAAGTCCTCTTCTGCTTAAAATCCGTTCTTT
>CAZLME010000070.1:0-8038 GCA_964560595.1 uncultured Actinomycetota bacterium | reverse complement strand
CCTTCGGGTTATGAGCCCGACGAGCTACCAGACTGCTCCACCCCGCGCCGTATCGAATATTGTGCGGTTAATTACCCTTTCTATAGTCCCTGCCCCGAAGTCCATATTCCGGGGTTAACTTTCTTACCGCAAAAACCTATTATAAACATTTTTATTTTTTTTTCAAATCAGTTTTGTCTTAAATGCTGTTATCCGTTGATACTACTATTTTTTATTTAGAGATGCTGTCTTTTTTTTGGTGATGCTCCCTCTTCATTATAATAGCCATAGCCAGAAATAAACATTTATATTCCGGAAATAGATTATTGTATGTAAGGAGCAGATATTAAGATAATAGATTTACCTAACAGCTATTTCTAACAGCTATTAAAAGAACCCTGTAATATATTTAATGAAAATCCCTATATTGGAGATGGCAAGAGCTATAAGTGTTGCCGGTATGGAAAGCTTTAACCATCTTCTCCATCCAATTGACTTGCCTCTTTTTTCCATTGTTGTGTAAGCTACCACATTAGCCGAAGCCCCTATGGGAGAAAAATTACCTCCTATATCCGCACCCAGTGATGTCGCCCAGACCATTATTGACAGCGCAGGAATTCCGGCAAATTTAACGATGCTCTCCAGTATATATGACATTGAAAGAGCAAAGGGTACATTGTCAATAACTCCACTGGCAAAACCAGAACCCCATACCAGTGTACTTAAAAGCCCAATTTGGTTGTCTTTAAATTGACCGGTAATAAAGTTTGCAGCAATATTTATTACTCCGGTATGCTCCAGTCCGCCGACTACAATAAATAATCCCATAAAAAACAATAGTACTTCATAATTTACCTTTGACAGGATTCTTTCCGACCTCTTGCCCAGAACACTCAGCATCACAAAGGCAGGCACCATAGCGGCAAGCGGGGCTGTAAGTGGAATATGAATATATCTTTCTACATAATTATGTACAATCAAAAAGAAGATTGCCGTTCCAAACGCAGCAAGCGCCGTTTTAAATTGCTTCAAGTCTTCTATTGCCTCGACCGGATCCATTTCTTCCAGTTCCTTCTTCGCTATTTCTCCTGACGATACAGTAGATTTCCGGCTCACAAGATAACAATAAAGCAGGGTAAATGCGCCTGCGATTATTGCGATGGGCGCATTATGAATCACAAAATCATTAAAATAATATCCGAGCTTTAAACCAAGGATTACATTTGGCGGATCGCCTACCATAGTAGCAGAGCCGCCAATATTAGCCAGCATTACTTCCGTAATTATCAGCGGAACCGCATCCATTTTTATTATCTTGCAGATTTCATAAGTAAGAGTGGCAAAAAAAAGCATTACGGTAACACTGTCCATAAAAGCAGAAAGCAACGCTGTCATTATAGGAAAAAAGATAAAAATTTTAATTGGAGAGTATTTCAACCACCGTGCAAGTTTAAGAGCCAGAAAAGAGAAAAAACCTGCATCTGATAAAGCCGCTACTATAATGAACATACCGAACAGCAGTCCTATGGTTTCCCAGTTTATAAAACCAATGGCTTCATTTATGGTAAAAATATTAAATAAAATCAGAAGTATGGCACCGGCAAATGCAACAACAGTCCTGTTTATTTTCTCTGTTGCAATAATTACGTAAGTCAGTATAAAAATTACAACTGCTATTAAAGCCTGGTTCAATTTCTTTTCCTTATTTTATATTTTTATTTTTTAATAATTAAAGATTAGTAAAATCCTACCACCGCGAATTTAAAAAAACAAACGTTACCTGATAATATGAATAAGCATTATAAGATAATACTGATTTTCTTTTAAGGATTTTTTTAATTTATTTTTTGATATTTTGCGGTTTTTCAAACTTTAATTGTCATAATGCGCTCTCTCTGATTATAATCCTTATCTATTTTTATTTCTGCAGGACCAATAATATCCTCTGATATTTTTTCTAAAGGCTCGCTCTGCGCAGGATCAATTTCAAATAAGATATAACAGAATCCAGGGCAGAGGTATGGTTTTATTTTATAAAGGATCTTTTCATATACTTCCAGGCCTGTTTTGCCACCCAGAAGAGCATTTTTTGGTTCATACTCTTTTACTTCCCGTGATAAATTCTCGTAATCCTTTTCAGAAATGTAAGGAGGGTTTGAAATTACAAGGTTGATTTTATTATTGTACTGCTTAAAAAATTCGGAATCTTCCGGTTGTATAATATCGCATTCAATGAATTTTATATTATTAAATTTCCCATCGCCAAGAATATTTCGCGCATTGTTTTGGGCTATGGCAAGTGCTCCGGGATTATTATCTGTAGCTACTATCTCCCATAATTCCTCCGGTAATTTTAACTCATTTGAAATCTCGTAAGCCAGACTTATGGTAATGGCACCGCTTCCGGTACCAATCTCTAAAATATTGATTTTATCTTTATTTAAGCCGCCTTTTAGGATTTGAAACGCTTTTTCCACTATAAGTTCAGTTTCGGGCCGCGGTATCAGTACCTCTTTGTCCACATATAACTTTATCTTTCTAAAGTATGCCTCATTTAAGATGTATTGGATGGGAGTGTGTTCCAGTCTTTTCAGAATGTAATTTTTATATGTGGCAAGTTCCTGCCTGTTTAAAATACGGTTATAATTTAAGTATAAGTTTACTCTATCCAGGTCAAGAATCGAACTGAGCAGTAATTCCGCTGATAATCTTGGCCGGGGAATATCTTTGCGGTTAAAATAATCTATGGCCCATTCTAAAATATTTTTTACATTCCATATTTGCAAATAATCTAGGCCCCTATCTTTTCTATTTTCTTCTCATTATCTGCATTTCTTAATGGTTCTGTCAACTGATCCATGTCGCCCTCAAGAATTTCGTCCAATTTATATAAGGTTAAATTTATCCTGTGGTCGGTCACTCTACCCTGAGGATAATTATAGGTTCTTATTCTTTCACTTCTATCCCCTGAACCTATCTGCATTCTTCTTTTTTCAGTTTGTTCACTCATCTGTTTCTCTTCTTCTGCTTCCTTAAGTCTTGCTCTTAAAATTTTTAAAGCTTTTTCCTTATTCTGCAGCTGTGACTTTTCGTCCTGGCAGGTTACAACCATCCCTGTTGGAACATGGGTTATTCTAACCGCTGAATCTGTGGTATTTACAGACTGTCCTCCCGGTCCACTGGAACGGTAAACATCTATTCTTAAATCAGAAGCGTCTATCTTAACATCTACTTCCTCTGCTGCAGGAAGTACGGCTACCGTAGCTGTCGAAGTATGGATTCTCCCCTGGGACTCAGTAGTAGGAACTCTCTGAACCCTGTGCACTCCGGATTCGTATTTCATAATCCCATAAGCGCCTTCGCCCTCGATTTCAAATGTTACTTCCTTAAAACCGCCGATTCCAAGTATACTGGAACTGAGCATCGAATATTTCCATCTGCGGTTTTCCGCATATTTTGTATACAATCTATAAAGGACTTCAGCAAATAACGCAGCTTCATCTCCTCCGGCACCGGCCCTGATTTCAACTATAACATTCTTTTTATCATTGGGGTCCCTGGGAGTTAGAAGTATCTTTATTTTTCTCTCAAGTTTTTGTTTTTTATCACTATTCTCCTTAAGCTCATCTTTTAAGAAACCTCTCATCTCCTCTTCTTTTTCAACCTTTAACATCTCCTCAGCTTCCCTGATAGATGAAAGGACTTCCCCGTATTTTCTGGAAACATTTACGATTTCTTCAATTTCGGCAATCTGCCTACCATATTCTTTTAACTTTTCAGGATTGTGAGAGATTTCAGGATTTGAGAGTTTTTCGGTAAGTTTTACGTAATTATCTTCGTATAATTTTAATTTATCCAGTAATGCTGACATTTTGACCTGCCTTTAACGTTTTTTCCGCTTCCATAACACTGTTTAATGAACTTATAGCCACTTCTATCTGGCCGGTATCCGGCTCTCTGGTGGTAATTTTCTGAAGAAGCAATCCGGGATAAAAAAGTATTTTAACTATTTTATTATTACTGAATTTCCCGGCAAGTTTTATAAATTCATAAGAAATGCCAGCAATAACTGGGATTAAGAGTATTCTGGATAAAATCCGCCATAATATCGGCTGTTTACCCAGAAGGGCAAAAACAAATATAGCTATAATCATAACAATCATTAAAAAACTTGTGCCGCATCTAACATGGATAGTGCTGTATTTCCTAACATTTTCTGGTTTTAATTCTTCGCCGTTCTCATAAGCCTGTATGGTTTTATGTTCTGCTCCATGGTACTCAAATACTCTTTTTATATCCTTAAGCTGCGAAACTGCTAAAATATATATTAAAAATAATCCGATTCTGATTAATCCTTCTAAAAGATTGTAAACTATAATGTTGGATAAAAGATTGGAAAAAGTCCTGCCAATTACAGTTGGAAGTATAAAGAAAATACCCACTACAAATAACACTGCAACTATTACGGATATAATCATTTCCTTTTTTGAAAATTTTATTTCCGGGTCCGTAGACTCATTAACAGAATAGTTCAGTGCTTTAAAGCCCAGGGACAGGCTTTCAACAATTGATACCGATCCCCTGATAAATAAAAAACCGAGTATCTTATTTTTACCGCTCAGGGAACTTTCCTTGAAAAGTTTTGTGGAAATAGTTTTATCAGGTTTTCTTACAGCTATGGCCCAGAAGTTTTTACTGCGCATCATAACCCCTTCAATAACTGCCTGGCCACCTACCTGATTCTTAATATCAGGTTTGGCTTCAGGCATCAAAATCACTCGCTTCAGGGGGATTTTCACATTGGAATTTACCCTCGGGACAGGAACCTCTCAGGCAATTTGGGCCTGCTTTCTCAAAAACGACAGGTGCAACTTTCTTTACCAGTTTTAACATAGTTGTAGCAAGTTCCCGTATTTCCCATTGTGCCCTATTGCAGCATCTCACTGTAAAAAAATGTAAAAGTTCCCTGCCGTTCATAGATACGATTATTTTTGTCTCTGAAGCATTGGGCAGTATATATCTCGCATCTTCTGCTTCAATACCCCTATCCAGCAATTCTTTATAGAGGCTGTGTATTTCAAAGACTAATTTATCAAATTTTTCTTTATATTCATTATTTTTTTCAATAGAGGGGGGAGTGATATATTCAAAGTTATCACTGAATTTAACATATCTTTGAGACTGCTGGTTATATGAAGCGATTCTATGTCTTACAAGCTGGTGAGTTAAAGCTCTTGAAACGCCTTCTATTGCAAATGTAAAGCCAATATGTTCCGTAGTGCTCAGGTGCCCGCTTTTTATTACAAATCTAACCAATTTTTCTGCCTTATCGCCGTCAAGCTTATCCAGAAGCTCGTCGACACCGACAGGTGAATAACAAAGTCTTGCGGCTACTGCTACTGTTTTTTCCGGTTCCAGGGTGTATTTTATTAAATTTACCTTCATAAAAGCCCCCTTTCTATTTTTTTCTATTTTTTAGACTTAATAAGTCTCTTTTTAAATCTTTCCACTCTGCCGCCAGAATCAACCAGTTTCTGTTTTCCGGTATAAAAAGGGTGGCATTTAGAACATATTTCAACTCGTATTTCTTTCTTTGTTGACCTAGTTTTAAAAGTATTACCACAGGAACATGTGACTGTACATTCAAAATATTCCGGATGTATATCTTTTTTCATATTAGCAAATCCTTGTTTATTATTGTTTATAATTCTTAAGTTTAATTATTTCAAATGTTAAATACTAACACAAATATTTTCAGCAGTAAATATAACGACGTAACCTGCACCGGTTGACTTCTCTAACTTAAGGTTATTGTTTCTTTTCCTTATCAAAAGTAGCTCTTATAGCTTTAAGAAAATCTGCATTTGATTTCGTGTTCTTAATGTAATCTATTAGCTGCTCTAAAGCAATTTCGGGTTCTTTTTCATAAATCAATCTTCTGAGTTTCCATACAGTGGCTGCTTCATCTTTTTCCATCAGCAGTTCTTCTTTTCTGGTTCCGGATCTTGTTATGTCGATTGCCGGGAATATTCTTTTATCCGCAAGTTGCCTGTCAAGATTAATCTCCATATTTCCGGTACCCTTAAACTCTTCAAATATGACGTCGTCCATCCTGCTGCCCGTATCAATTAATGCTGTTGCGAGTATTGTAAGGCTTCCCCCATCTTCAATGTTTCTTGCCGCTCCAAAAAACCTTTTTGGCGGGAACAAGGCGGAGGAATCCACACCTCCCGATAAAACTCTGCCGCTTGCCGGGATGGATAAGTTATAAGCCCTTGCAAGCCTTGTTATGCTGTCTAAAAGTATTAAGACATCTTTACCGTGCTCAACCAGTCTTTTTGCTCTCTGAAGCACCAGCTCCGCAACCTGTATGTGATTATCGGATGGCTGGTCGAATGTCGAACTTATTACTTCTCCTTTTACGGATCTTTCCATATCGGTTACTTCTTCAGGCCTCTCATCAATCAGCAATACTATAATATATACTTCAGGATTATTGGTGGAGACACTATTTGCAAGATCTTTTAATATGGTTGTCTTACCTGCTTTTGGGGGAGATACAATAAGTCCCCTCTGGCCTTTTCCTATAGGCGCAATCAAATCTATTATCCTGGGCGAAATATTATCGGATTTATCTGTTTCCAACCATAGCCGATCCATAGGATAAACAGGTGTCAATTTTTCAAACGGTATCCTTGAACGTACGAATTCCGGGTCTTCACCGTTAACTTTCTCTATTCTGAGAAGTGCATTATATTTTTCACTATCTTTTGGCGGGCGAACCTGACCGTATACTTCATCCCCCTGTCTCAGGCGGAACCTTCTTATCTGTGACTGAGAGACATAAATATCATTCTGACCGGCAAGATACCCGGAGGTTCTTAAAAAACCATAGCCGTCTGCTAATATATCAAGTATTCCCTGCATCCTTTCTTTGTATAATTCAAATTCTACTTTTTTAGCGGGCTCCTTCTTCTCCTCTTCCAATATTTCTTCTTCCTCAACAAATTCTTTTCCTTCTAATTTCCCTTTCTCCCCTTCTTCAACTTTAATATCTTTTCCGTCAAAATCTTTTTCGGTAATAGCCGTACCTTCCGATGAAGACTCTGCAGAGCCCATGCCATTATTGGATACTTCTTCCAATATCTTTTCTATGAGTTCATCTTTTTTTAATTTGGAAATTCCCGGGAAATTTAATTGTTTTGCAATAATCCTTAAATCATCAAGAACTTTGCCCTCAAGAAATTCTCTGTTTAATCCTTCTAATTCAGCCATTAATATATACTCCTTTCATATTAATACCGGACCTGTGCCGGGCTCCTCTAACTAAATTCCTGCTTCTTCTCTTATAGTCTTTTTCATTTTATTTTTTTATATTTTAAATCGTTTAACAATAATAATTTATGACTGCAAACTGCGGCCGTAAGCATTGCTTTAAACTCTTTTGAATCTATTAATAATTTCTCAAGCTGTTAAATATATTCTTAGAAAAAGGATTTAAATTTTGTGTTATTTTTTTAAGGTGATAAAAATGCCTTATAAAATATATGTTAGCTTATAAAATAATATTTTTAGAAAATTGAAACATGATTTTTTTGGAGAAACCCCTATTACTAATGTCCTTATTAATTCAAAATAAAACCTATCAATATAATATATAGAGTAAATTAAAAAAAATCAAGTAAAAATTTTTAGTATGAAATTTTTGGCATTCCAATCAATTTAATAACTCTAACCAGAATTATTATTTTTAAAAAGATTTTTCCAAAGAAATGGAGGGATCTTAAAATTAAAATCCCTCCCACAAGAGAATACACCACGTTTTAAACTTTTGGTAATTTACTTAATGCTTCTTCTATCTTTTCTTTCGGATATTCGTAATCCACCAATTTACCCGATAAATATGCGTCATAAGCAGCCATATCCACATGTCCGTGTCCGCTGTGAGCTATAAGAATGGTCTTTGCTTCTCCGGATTCACGACATTTCAAAGCTTCGTCAATGGCTACCCTGATACAATGATTTGTCTCCGGGGCACTGATAATACCTTCGGTACGAG
>CAZLME010000069.1:2227-8073 GCA_964560595.1 uncultured Actinomycetota bacterium | reverse complement strand
CTTATTTTTTTTACCCTCAAACATTTGGGAAATCTCCTCATCCAATTTATCTAATTCTACTATGAAATCTTTGAGATTCTCTTTGTAATACTCCTGATTCCCAGGATCTATCCCGGCCAGGCCTTCATAGATATTTTCAGACATTATTCTTGCATTTTCAGGTGAAAGCCAGATATGGGGATCTATCCCCCTGTAATCGTCTCCGGTTTCACTGATTTCGTTATATTCGTAATAGACAAAAGGTTCATCGTATATGCCGTCTGATGCAATAAATCTTACTCCCTCAGCACAGTTGACCACAAGCATTTCCTTATTTAACTTTATAATTTTATCCATCCACTCCCGTTCAAACTCAATTCCTGAACCAACTTTTGCATACATTCCGGCTTTGCTTATATCTTCCAGTTGCCCGGGTGTAATTTCATACGTATGAGGACTTGCACCCGGAGGAATCATTACTGTGGCAATTACCCTATCTCCTCCGACTTTTTCCACAAAATCCGCCTGCGGCAGTATGCTCACTATTACTCTGATTTCTCCATCTGCAAAATCCTCATTTACATTCTTATCACAGCTTATAAAAATAGTTAATAAAAAGATAATTACCGCTATATAAATTGATATTGTTAAAATCCGTTTCACTTTTTTAGCTCAATTCTTAAAAGTTAAAAATATCACTGGTTTTAGATTAGAAATTAAATTTATCTGAACTTGAAGAGTTTTATACTTCGATATAACTTATAAAAACTTATGGTCATTTAATAATACAAATAAAGCTATCCATAAAAATTATATAAAAGAATCATAAAGCTTCAAAGTTCCCCTGGTTTAATTGCTTTATTTTTTTTCTTTTAGTTCAACTTTTCCCGGCACATCACAAACTTCTCCACAAGAATCGGATTAAACTGCGTACCTGAACACCTTATGAGCTCTTCCTGTGCTTCTTCTTCGGAAATTGCTGCCTTATAATGCCTGCCAAAAGTCATAACATCATAAGCATCTACAATAGAAGCAATACTTGCATTAACAGGTATCTCGCCGCCTTTTAATCCCTGAGGGTAACCGGAACCATCCCACCACTCATGATGCGCCAGAATATCATCTGCAATAGACGCAATCTGCGGAGTTGATTCTGCAATCTTATAGCCTATCTCGGGATGTCTTTTTATAACCTTCCATTCCCTGGAAGTCAGCCTTCCCTTTTTCAATAATATCTTATCAGGTATACCTACTTTACCAATATCATGAAGAGCAGAAAGCAATTCCAGCTCATCGAGTTTATTTTGCGGTAAGCTAATAGCATTTCCCAGCTGCAGGGCCAGTCCTTTAAGGCGTTCCGCATGTTCCTTAGTTTCACGATTCTTTTCCCATAATATTCTCTCCAGCGATAAAATAATAGAATTGTATACACTTTTACGTCTGAGAAGCTTGTTTTTATACATATTGTTTTCCGCTTCTTTTATAACATCTTTTAAATTCTGACTCTGGTTTTCCCTTGTTGAAACACCTATAGAGATATTTAAGGGTATTTTCTGATCTTTTGTTTTTGAACAGATACTCTTTATTTTACCCAATACTTCCATCATATCTTTTTCCGTAGATCTCGGCAGAAGTATAAAAAATTCATCTTCGCCCCACCTGGCAATAATATCTTCTTCGCGGGAGCAGTATTTTAATATTTTCGCCACTCTTTTTAATAACCTGTCTCCTTCATTATAGCCAAAAGCATCATTTACCAATTTAAGCCCGTTCAGGTCACAAATTATAAAGTTTAAGGGGAAATCTCTATCCTTATAAATATTAATCATTACCTTCTCAAAATATGCTCTATTGTAAAGCTCTGTCAGCTTATCATGAAAGCTGAGATATCTGATTCTCCTTTCGGCTTTTTTTCTCTCATTTATATTATTAAAAATCTCAATTCTTGCTTCACTGCCATTGTAAACAATTGAACTGCCTGTTACTTCAAGAAAAATTTTACTTCCGGTACTTCTGACTCCTGCAATCTCGTAAGAGTCTCCATAACCAGTCCTGATTTTATCCGTTACCGTTTCCTGATACTCGGGAGCAATAAATTCTATCAAATTTCTGCCGACAACATCCGGATAGCTGAAATCAAACATGGTATTGAAAGCATCATTTACATCCAGGATTTTTCCATTATCGTGAATAACAATCCCTTCCATTGCGGATTTAAATAAAGTATCAAATTTATTTTTACTTTCCTGGTATCCGTTTTCAAGTTTTTTCTTCTCAGTAATATCTTTTATAATTACCTTAAAACCTATAATCTTATTATCGTTATTTTTTAAAGGGCCGAAGTAAACTTCTCCAAAAAGAACATCTCCATTTTTCCAGTGCTGCGTAATCTCAAATGCATTTACCTCTTTCCCTTCAGTAATTGCTTTAAATACCTCAAGGTATTTTGGAATATCTTTAGTGCTTATATTTACACGTCTTGTGAAATACTTGCCTACCAGTTCTCCCCTTGAATAGCCAGAAAATTTCAGTAAGGCATCATTGCACTCTGTTATTATCCCCCTGCTATCTATTATGATAATACCCACAGAACCGGTCTCAAGCAGGCTTTTATATTTTCCTTCAGTTTCCTTCAATAATACTTTAAAATTTATGGACTGCTTCTCATATTCTTTTAAATCAATAATTTTCTGGTTCATTTCTACCAGTTTATTTATAAGCTGCTCTTTTGTTATCTTTTCAATATCCATTTTTTAAAAATTTTAATTTTGCCATTAAATTTCTAATATAACCTAAAAAAAATCAGAAGTGAAACTTCACCTCTGACTTTTTAAAGTCTTAATTTTTTTTGCTCTAATATGTATAAACTTTCCGTTAAAAAATAATAAACTCTCATTTATACAATACTTTTCTCTCCTGCCTGAGATTTATTTAAAAATATAATTATAGATTATCAGTTTCTCTCCCTTTAAATTCAATTGCATTATCTTTTTCTGAGATCAGATTTTTTTCATTTCTTCTATTATCCTCTACCAGTGACGTTCCATTATTAGTATCAAAATCATCTTCTTCGTTTTCTTCATCTTCTTCCATATTGTTAATATCCCCGCCTATTTCCATATCATCATCAACATTATTTTCCAGAACTTCGTTATCTTCCTGTAAATTTTCCTCATCTATTTTCTTAAGAAATAATTTAAATTCCTCTGAAATTATTCTTTTTATCCTGCTCTTAAACTCGTCATACTTATACTGCAGATAATTTATATCTTCCTCAAGCTCCTGTTTTTTTCTTAACAATTCTTTATACAACTTCTCCAGATGTATTTTATTTTCTTCAAGTTCATTTTCTGCCTTATATTCATCTTTAATCCCGTCTTTTCCATCTATTCTTTTCATCTCCGCTGCCATCCCCGGTTCATCTTCAGTGTTGTCTGCAGTTGCATTATCCGCTCTGCCCAGACTATCAAGAAATTTTTCCATATCCTCTTCTCTTATTCTTATAGTCTTTTCTATTTGCACGGCATGAAGCTTCTGGAGTGTAATCATGTTCATTATTTCATGCTCACTTATGCCAAGTATATCGGTAGCTTCTTCTATAGTATAAAACTTATTACTTCTATCCATATTGTCTTTCTTGCCACTTATTGTAAATCTTTAAAAATATTTCTCATAATTATAACATATAAATTAATTAATATAATCGTACTTTTTGCTTTATTTTTAAGTCATGGCTGTTTGTTACAAATATCTAATGGTTTTTTATCAAAATAACCTTTGGAATAGTTATTAAATAAATTTAATTTTATTTTTTTTAGTTAAATCCCGGGAATCACTCCTTGACAAAGTACTCGAAATTGATATTATTAAATATAAAGATTTATATACACAAATTAACATATACACAAAAGGTAGAGCTATTAAGGATCGGGGTAAGAGATGATAAATGAAAATTCAAATAAGATTATTTACTTTGGAATCATTATAGGCGTATGTCTGATAATCAGCGCTTTAATTGCTTCTTTTACTTTTTACATTGTAAGATCACCTGTGGATACCCTTTCGGTAACCGGTTCAGTAAGACAGAACGTTACCTCGGATATAGCTATATGGACTTCTGACTTTACCAGGACAGTTCCTGCCGAAAATCTAAAAGAAGGATACCAGATGATGCAGAACGACCAGAAACTGGTACTGGACTTTTTTAAAGATAACGGATTTAACGAAAATGATTTAAACATTTCACCTGTATTTATGGAACAGCTTTATATGTATGACCCGAATGCCCCAAAGGAAAATTTGTTAAGACAAACAGTTAGAATTCAATCAAACGATGTTGATAAGATTACCAACATGGCTAATGGCACCCAGACACTTATAAACCAGGGAGTTATATTCTCTATACAGTCCCTTGAATATTATTACTCCAAACTCCCGGAACTCAGAATTGAATTGATACCGGATGCAATAAGTGATGCCAAATTAAGGGCTCAAAAGATTGCGGAGGGCAGCGGTAAAAAGATAGGTACCATAAAGTCTGCAAACCTTGGAGTGGTACAGGTACTCCCCGTTAATTCTACCGAAGTTTCAGATTGGGGAACTTATGATACAAGCACAATCGAAAAAGATGTAATGATACCTGTTACTGTAATATTCACATTGAAATAAAAATAAAACCGGTATAAAGAGACAATTGCCGGGTCTGGAAATTTTATAACTTGTATTATTTTGGCCTTATTCAAATACCGGACATATGGATAACCCCCATATTCCGGGACCCGTATGGGCACTCATTACTGTGGTTACTTCAGCTAATACTAATTCATCTATTTCAATTTTGTTATCACTTCTTATTATTTTTTCCAGCTCCAGGGCAGGGCCTATATCCTCACCGTAAAAAATACCAATCTTTTTACGCGTAGCGGGAAAAGAAGTTTTCTTAACCTGCCAGTAGAGCTCGATTAAGGAATTTCTCTTATTCCTGACAAACTTAATTAATTTTACTTTTCCATCACTTCCCAGAGTAATGATTGGTTTAAATCTTATAGATATTGACAAAAATTTTCCTAAAAAGGGCGCCCTGCCTCCCACAAATAAATACTTAAAATTTTCAATAGTTGCAAAGAGCCTGTTATTCTTAATAAGATACTCAATAATTTTTTCAATTTTTTCTTCACTTTCACCTTTTTTCACCGCTCTTGCCGCTTCAAGGGCAATAAATCCCAAACCAATAGCAGCAGTCCTTGAATCAATGACTTTAATTTCCGCTTCGGGAAAAAACTTTTTCGCCTGCTCTGCAGAATTGACAGTGGCAGACAGCTTCGAGCTCAAGTGAATGGAATAAATTAAATTTTTTTTCTTATTATTAATGAGATTATAATAAGTTTCCGTAAATTCCCCTACCGATGGTGTTGAGGTGTATACCTTTATACCTTCCCTTAGCTTATCAAATACAACTTTGCTGTTTATTTCCTTTCCGTCTTTATAAAATTTACCTTTAAACCCAACATTAAGAGGCACAACGGTTATATCGTTAGCCCTGGCTAACCCGCCGGGGATTCCGGCCGCAGTATCTGTTACTATTGCAATATTTCTCATTGATACCTTTTTTTACTTTTAAGAAAATAAATTCTATTTTACACTAAAGAGTTAAAAAATATAACTGGAAATACCAGGAATTATTATAAAATTATTATATTAATTATAACCCATATTGATTTTTTAGGGCAAAGAACTATATACTATTTATGGAACATAAAATATCTTTAAAATGATTTGGAGGCACTTCAATGAAAACTTTAATTGTTTATGATTCTGTTTACGGTAATACAGAAAAAATTGCAAATTCCATAGGCGATACAATCGGA
>CAZLME010000069.1:0-2217 GCA_964560595.1 uncultured Actinomycetota bacterium | reverse complement strand
GTGATACCAGTGTAATCCGTACCGGTGATGTAAATATCTCTGAACTGGAATCAATTGACCTTCTTATCGTTGGCTCTCCTACCTATGGAGGCAGCCCTACGCCACCGGTCCGGGATTTTCTTAGTAGAATTTCCGAATCTTCTCTTAAAGATACCAGTATAGCAGCATTTGATACCAGATTATCCGCAAAATTTTTTAAAATTTTTGGTAATGCCGCAAGTAAAATAGACAAAAGCCTGAAATCAAAGGGTGGTATTTCTATCATGCCGCCCGAAGGGTTTCTTGTAAAAGGAACAAAAGGCTCGCTTGTTGAGGGAGAAGAAGAGCGTGCCGCTGTCTGGGCAAGAGATATTATCAGCAGCAAAATGTAATATCTATATTTTTACTATATTCTTTTTGCCAGTGAAGAGGTGAGCTCAAGCACTCTTTTAGCATCCGGCTCTGACATCGGCCCCAGACCGCAGGCAGGGGTAAGTATAATGTTTTTAAGCAGCAAATCCCTGCCGATACCTTTTTCTTCAAAGCTTTCCAGGATTGAAATAAATTTTTTGTAGAGTTCGTCTTCTGAGACCCCTTCTTTATATTCCAAGAGAGGGACAATTCCAAATGCAAGAAAACCGCCTTTTTTTAAGAATTCTTTTATTTCTTCAGGATATAATGCCAGTTTATCTCCAAAACTGTATGAATCAAAACTTACAATATCAATCCCCGATTCAAAAAGAATTTTCCAGTTAGTATTGCCGCAGCAATGAATACCCAGAAGCAGGTTATCCTCGCGCTCTCTTATAAAATCGATCATGCTGCTTATAAGAAAAGCTACTCTTTCATCACTGACTGCTAAATAAGCTGAGCCCAATCCCCACAGGGAAGGCTCATCAAAAAAAAGTACCGGTGTTTTCCCTGTTTTTTTAATTTCCTGTACCTGCCACAGACCTTTCATGGCCAGGCCCAGGGTTATAGCTTCGGTAAACTCATCGTCAAAAATCATGGATTGTTTATCTTTTTTGGTTAAGGGAATTAAATAGGTAATCGGCCCTGTAACCTGAGCTTTGATAAACAGATTATTTTTACTTCTGCTTTTTTCGAGCATCGGGTAAAACCCTTTTAAATATTCCGGACTTATTTTGAAATATTCATAGCAGTTATTCACTACATAATCATAAAATTCGGCCAGGCTTTTTCCCCTGTTCTTTGATTCATCAAAAAAAACCTGTTTCTTTTCATAATCTTCTATCACGCAGGGAAGATTCTCGCTAAACTGCAGAAACATATTTTCCCTAGGATCTCTTTTTATAAGCTGCGGTATATAAGGAATATCCGGACAATGCTCTAAAATAAGCTCGCATGCTTCATCTGCGTCCGTAAACGGAACACTTCCGATTCCTGTAACCCTTAATCTTCTATCAATATTTCCAAGCAGTTCTGATGCTTTATTTTGCATATAATTATCTTTCTTTAAAAGTTTTGTTATTTAAGAAAACTTCAGCTTCCTGTAAAATACCGGTTTTTTAAAAATCTAAATGCCGGGATGATTATATGATTATAACATAAGTATACCGGGACAATCATATGATTATAATATATTTATATTTTTTTTCTCACTATTTATAGTTTAAGCCAATAAAAATATCTATGCTGTATGCGCCATTTAATGATATTATTAAAAAAATTTATAATAAAATTATAATTAACATAAATTAGAATAAGAAAGGAAAATAAAATGAATAAACACAGCGGTTCGGGTATAGCAGGTTCTGCATATTTTATGGCCTTCATCGGTGCCGCAGTATATTACATCCAGAATGCTGCCTCTTTTGGTGCGGGATTGATTGGTTTCCTGAAAGCTTTAGTCTGGCCGGCATTCCTGGTTTATGACCTGCTGCAGTTTATACATATGTAGATTTATTATCTGTTATAATTATTCTTAATATACTGGTACGCTTATAAAAAGACCTGATGATTCACCCAACAGTTTTATAATAAGGATATAAATGAAAATTATGATTATCGGGGGAACCGGATTCCTGGGTTATCACGCACTGCTCGTAGCACTAAAGAGGGAGTATCCGGTTACTACCCTTGCAATCGATGATGTGAAACTCGGGGACTGGTATCCCGGGGATGTAAATGTCCGGTATGGTGATGTATTTAAACTTTCAGAGGAAACCTGCAGGGATGCTTTACCGGCTATGATGCTATGGTGTATGCCGTAGGTCC
>CAZLME010000068.1:0-8112 GCA_964560595.1 uncultured Actinomycetota bacterium | reverse complement strand
TTAAATTTTAGGATTTTATTTTGATTTATTTTACAGTGCTCTTAAGTGGAATTAAAACTGTTGTGGAGCTTATAAAGACAGCTCTTTTTAATCCTGCACGCCTGGCCGCATCAAGAAAATTTTTCAGGAGGTCCATATGTTCAAGAGCTACCATATAAACTGCACTATCTACCTCTTTTAATAAAGAAACCATTGAATCGGCGCTCTGTAGATTTCCTGCGGCCAGTGTAACTTTTTTACCTGCTTTTCCTGCAGTAGCCGCAAGTTTTAAAGTATTGCTGGATGCTCTTACAAGGCAGGTGACTGTGCAGCCTTTATTCAATAATTTTTCCAGTATATACGGCCCCAAAAAACCGGTAGCTCCGATAAGTAAAACCATCTTTTTCCCTTTTCTTAAATAAGAAAATAAAATCTAATATACCGTCTTTGTAAATCTAATATGAGTAAATATTTTTGTCAATTTTTTATCACAATAAGCACATTGTAGTTACAGAGTTAAATTATGCAGAATTTATGTTATTATCTTATAGATCTTGGACTGAATTGATATTATAGGAATAATTTATAGGGAATAAAAAAGAGGAAGAAAATAATGCCATGGATTATCTTTATATGTATTGCAGCCTCAGGTTTAATTATATTGCTGTTTTTCTATGCATTTGTATATGAGACAGCTAATTTCAGGCTGTCGGAGGTAAATATATTCATCAGTGACGGTCGGCCCGGGGGCAGTATATCAGCCGAAAGCCAGCCGCTGCCGGACAATAAGCAGCCGGAAAACCTGTCGCAAAAAGCTTATAATGGCAAATCACATGAACCTGCCGGTGAACCTGTGCTAACTATCCTTCATCTGTCTGATTTTCATTTGAGGAGAAATTATAAGGGCAAAAAATTATTCGAGTTTGTCAAAGGCCTGTCCCGGCTGGAACCCGATTTTATTTTTATAACGGATGACCTTCTGGGGAGTAATAACAGCATGGGCAGCCTTATCGAGATGCTCGCTCCCTTAAGGGCAAAACTGGCCAGATATGCTGTTTTGGGGGTACATGACCACTATGATAAGGCATTTGTGGAATTTGTAAAAAATATGTTTAAAAGAAAAAGAGAGTATGAGAAAGAAAATGATATTCCGTATCTGGTTAAAAGATTAAAAAATATCGGTATTGAAGTTTTAATAAATGAGAGCAGATTGCTCAAGCCTGGCGGCAGCAGAAGGGGAATTGACAGTATCAAGATTATAGGGCTCGATGACCCTGTAATAAATAAAATTGATATAGATAAGGCATTTTCCGGCAATATGCCGGAATACAGTGATTGCAGGGATTTACATCTACAGGATAAATCCAGTTATAAGCGTATCTATAAAGATGTATTTAACCTGAATAAGGAAAAAGTACACAGGATAAATGAAAGAGGCAGGCTGCGTATAGCGTTAATTCATACTCCGGATAGTGATTCAATAATCAGTCTCGCAGGAAGAAAAACCGATATTATATTTTGCGGACATACTCACGGGGGACAGGTCAGGCTCCCGCTTATAGGAGCAATAGTTTCGGGATGCAAAATAAAAGCAAAATTTGCGTCCGGCCTTTTTTATTTTAAAAATATGGTCCTTTATGTAACAAAAGGACTCGGAGAAGGAAAGTATTCACCGTTCAGATTTTACTGTCCACCTGAAGCAAGCCTGGTAAAGATATATAAAATCAATTAAAAGATATAAGGCTAATTAGAGAGTAACATTTGGAAAGAGAAGGCTACTGGTGCAGTAAAGTTATAATAATATTTAAAAACTCCCCGCAGTTATATATAATAATTACCGGCAGTAAAATTAATATGATATATTCATTGATATGACAGATAAAAAAAGGCAGATAGATATATAGATAATTATATGAAAATAAGACATACATGCACAGGGTTAAAAAATTTTAAAACTTAATTGTTCCAGGCAGGTATTATAAGAAAGTGAGTGATTATGCCAGATTTAAAAGCCGGCTGTCCGGGACAGAATACAGCATATTTAAAGAATTTCAAAACAAATATTATACCATGCCCCAGATGCGCCCATGAGATAGAATTTTTCTCTGACGAGAAAAAAGTAAAGTGTCCGGAGTGCCATACAAACGTATTTAAGGTTGATGAGGAGATAATAGAATATACAGACGGTAAACTGATTTTCAGCGGAGAGGATAAGAACTGCCTTGACTGGTGCGGCGGGTGCCTTAATAAAGAGGACTATGAGGATATAAAGGAAAATAAAAAAAAGATTGAAAAGAAAAAAACTGATTTCATAAAATTAATCAATTCAATTGATAAAGATGATGAAGAAGTGATTTATTTCTTTATAGAAGCCTTTCGCAAGAGCATCAATAATCCAAAATTAATTGATGAAAAAACATTGAATATCCTCCAGAAGAAAAATCCGGGGCTCTTCGTAAGAGTGAGAAATTATTATTTAAATTTTATCAACGGATAGATTAATTTAATAAGTTATTAAATTTATTCCTACTCTACCTTTAAGATTTATAATAATATATTATTATCTTTATGAATGATGAATACGGACAGTCAAATAAAAGAGGAAGAGGCCCCAGCCCTATTATAAAGTTTACCCTGATTTTAATACTTCTGATTACGGTGGGTTTTTTTATATTTTACAGCATTGATAATCCTGGTTTTTTAAAGGAAAAATTTTCTTCCATCCGCGGAGGCGATGAAAGTGGCGGACAGATACTGGCCGTATCGGAAGGCAGCAAGATCCAATCAATTGACGAAAACGAAGAATCCTTAACAATCATTGATCAGGGTGAAAGCGGAACGGAAAGTGAACCGGAAGACGGGGCGGAAAGTGAAGCAGGGTATAAGGAAGAAAATGAGGAAGAAAATATTACTTTAAGCGAGGCTGCTTCCGGTGATGAGAGCAAGGATACCGATAATAATGATAATGATAAAGTTGATGTTAATGCCGTAAAGAGTCTGTCTTTCTGGCAGAAAATAATAAATTTTCTTACCGGGCGGGGAAACAAAGAGGAAAAAGAAGATGTTTACTCTTCAAGGCTTGCAATTAATTTCTACTTTTCAGGCCTTGGCGAGGGGAAAAAGCTGGTTTCTGAGAAAAGGACAATAAACGCAGGCAGTCCGGATATTGCTGTGCAGAATTCAATTAATGAACTGCTTGAAGGCCCTACAAAACCGCACTATTTCCCGGTAATACCGGCCGGAACAAAGTTGCTCAGTGCAGAGGTAAACGAGAATATAGCGAAAATTGATTTTTCTCAGGAATTTCTTGAAAACAGTCTTGATACAAGAATACTGGATGAGTATATTATTTATTCCATAGTAAATACGCTGACCGAAATACCTCAAATAGAGGGTGTCATCTTTTACATAGAAGGCGTAAGGATTAGAATGTACGGTAATGTGGACCTTTCCATCCCATCTATAAGAAATAAGGAATTTCTAGAAGAGGAATGATGTATTACAATAATAATAAACATAAAAATATGAAAGTACTTAATATAGTTCCCACGCCCTTTTTTGCTGACAGGGGCTGCCATATGAGAATACTGGGGGAGATGAAAGCACTGGCAAATCATGAATATAAAAACATCATCGTAACTTACCATAACGGCCGCGACCTGGAAGGCCTGGATATTAGAAGAATAATAAATATTCCCTGGTATAAGAAACTGGAAGCGGGCCCTTCAATACACAAGTTTTATATTGATATCCTCCTGTTTTTCAAGGCGGCAGCTGTGTATTTTAAAGAGAAGCCGGCCATTATATACGGGCATCTTCATGAGGGAGCATTTGTGGGAGGACTCATAAAATATCTTCTAACATTCGGTAGGATTCCCCTTGTTTTTGATGTACAGGGAAGCCTGACTTCAGAGCTGGATACTTTTAACTGGATAAAGGGGAAGAGAATAATAAGGTGGTTTTTCTATTCACTTGAAAAATTTATCTGCAGGATGCCTGATTTCTTTATATGCAGCTCGGTATCCAACGGAGATATTATAAAAAACAGGTTTAATATACACCCGGATAAGGTAAGGGTTGTAATAGACGGGGTCCATACCGACTTTTTCAGCCAGCCCCCGAAAGAGGGCCTGAGAAAAGAACTTGGAATACCCGGAAATGCTCCGCTGGTTATTTTTACAGGAGCATTGCTTGCTGCAAAGGGGATATGGAATCTGGTATCAGCTATTCCGGAGGTCTTAAATAAGAGAAAAGACGCCCATTTCTTAATAGTGGGTTATCCTGTGGAAGAGACGGCTGCAAAAGTAAAAGAACTGGGAGTAGTAAAAAATGTTCATTTTACCGGAATGGTAGATTATTTTAAACTTCCTGATTACCTTCTCATAAGCGACATAGCGGTTGAGCCAAAGGTTGACAGGGCAGGAGAGGCAAGCGGCAAGGTTATAAACTATATGGGTGCTGGGCTTCCGGTAGTATGTTTTGAGGGGAAAAATAACAGGAGATTTCTTGGAGAAAATGGTATTTATGCTACAGATGACAGGATAGAAAACCTCGCGGATAAAATAATATGGGCAATTGAAAATCCCGGTAAAGCAAAAAAGCTGGGCAGTTTAAGTAAAGAAAGGGTGGAAGAGGTATTTTCCTGGAATAACAGCATAAAGGATACGGTAGAGGCTTTTAAAAGCCTGGTTTCTAAGAGAACACTCCGGAAGAATAAATCTTGAAAACCCTGGGTTTCTGCCGGTTTACTGTAGGTTTACGGTATTATCAATTTGACATAAATCTTATCACATATTGATCTGCCATCGGTTAATTAAATTCTGCCAAAAAAATTTTTTTAAACTTCTCTTTTACATGCTGCAGCGTTATATTGTAAGAAAATATATTTATTGTTATTATAATCCAGAGCTGCATACTTCAGGGTGACATGCTTTATAAAAAGTATTAAAAATTATAAATTAAAATTACCATTATTATTTGGAGAAATAACAATGAAAGTTTGCGTCATAGGCACAGGGTATGTGGGGCTTGTTACCGGTGTTTGTCTTGCTGAAATCGGTAATACCGTATTATGCGTTGATAAGAATAAAGATAAAATCAATATGCTCCGGAGCGGAAAGGCTCCCATATATGAGGAAGGGCTTGAAGAACTGATAAAAAAGAATACCCGCAGTGGTAATCTTGTATTTAATGAAGACACCGCTTACGGAATCAGGGAAAGCGATATTGTTTTTATCAGTGTGGGCACGCCACCGTTATCCTCGGGAAGGCCGGACCTTTCAGCAATTGATGAAGTAGCAATGTTAATCGGCAAATCTATAAACGGTTATAAAATTATTTCAAATAAGAGCACTGTTCCGATCGGAACCGCAAAAAGGATCAAAAAAATAATTAAAGAAAATCAGAATGATGCAGGTAATGGTTATGAATTTGATATAGTATCCAATCCCGAATTTTTAAAAGAAGGCGAAGCGGTAAAAGATGCTTTTTTCCCTGAAAGGATTGTAATAGGTTCTGAAAGTAAAAAAGCAATAGAGATTATGATAGAGCTTTACAATCCCATAATAAAACAGGACTTTAATTATGCCTTAAATAACACACACAAAAAAGATAAAATCCCTGTTCTTATTACCGATTCAACCAGCTCGGAACTTATAAAATATGCCTCAAATGCCTTCCTTGCCTCCAAGATTTCTTTTATAAACGAGGTTGCTAATTTATGCGAAAGAATCGGCGCCAATATCCTGGATGTAACTCATGGGATGGGGCTGGACAGCAGGATTGGTTCCAGATTCATGAAAGCCGGGATAGGATGGGGGGGTTCCTGTTTCCCAAAAGACGTAAGAGCATTAAGCTATACCGCCGAAGAATACGGCTCACCCGCAAGCATATTAAATGCGGTAATCCAGGTTAATAATCAGCAGAGATTCAAGGTTATACAGAAAGCTGTAAGTATGCTGGGGATTATTGAAGATAAGATCATAGGTGTTCTGGGGTTGTCCTTTAAACCGGGCACAGATGATACAAGAGAAGCGCCTTCCGTTGCTATAATCAATAAATTCCTCGAGCTTGGAGCCGAGGTAAGAGTTTATGACCCGGTAGTGAAAGAGCATCCGGAAGATATGGACAGAAGTGCTATTATTGTACCCAATCCTTATAAGGCGATAGAGAGAGCGAATTTAATGGTTCTGGTTACGGAATGGGATGAATTCCGTAACCTTGATTTTGAAAAAATAAAGTCTCTTATGTCCGGCTTGAATATTATAGACGGCAGGAATATATTTGATAAAGAAAAACTCAATAAATCAGGCTTTAATTATACAGGTATAGGATATTAACTCATTATCTGATTAAATATTAATTTTTTTTATATATATCAGGAGGATTATTTTGATAGAAGGAGTTAAAGTAAAAAAACTAAAGGTAATACCTGATGAAAGAGGCCGGCTTATGGAGATGCTCCGCTCGGATGACGACCTTTTTGTAAAATTCGGGCAGGCTTATATGACAACAGCATATCCCGGAGTTGTTAAAGGGTGGCATTATCACAAGAAACAAATAGATAATATGGTAGTGGTCAGGGGTATGATGAAAATTGTTTTATATGACAGCAGAAAAGATTCACCTACATATAAGGAAGTAAATGAATTCTTTATGGGAGCGCATAATCCTATGCTTCTCCAGATTCCAAAATATGTTTATCACGGGTTTAAGTGTATCTCGGATTATGAGGCAATATGTATAAATATCCCTTCGGAACCTTATGATTACAGCGAACCTGATGAATTCAGGGTAGACCCGCACAGTCCTGAAATACCATACTGCTGGGAAAGAAAAGATGGATAGAGGTGGGGTAATTGGAAGACAGAAGTTTTAAGACATTACTTGTAACCGGCGGAGCAGGTTTTATCGGGAGTAACTTCATCCGTTATATGAATAAAAAATATCCGGAATATATAATTGTAAACCTTGATAAACTAACCTATGCAGGAAATCTGGAAAATCTAAGAGACATTGAGAATAAACCCAATTACAAATTTATAAAAGGTGATATAGCCAATAGAAAAATCGTAGATGAAATCTTTAATTCCCGAAAAATTGACGCTGTTATAAATTTTGCCGCTGAGTCCCATGTAGACAGGTCAATTACGGACCCGGGTGTATTTATCCAGACTGATATTTACGGCACTTATGTCCTGCTGGAAGCGGTAAGAAAATACGGCAGTAGTATTTTCCTTCAGATAAGCACTGATGAAGTTTATGGTTCAATAGAAAAAGGTTCATTTAAGGAAGAGGACCCGCTCAAGCCAAATAGCCCCTATTCCGCGTCCAAAGCCGGAGCAGAAATGATTGTAAGGTCTTTTTATAAGACTTACGGCACCCCGGTGATTATTACCAGGACTTCAAATAATTTCGGTCCCTATCAGTTCCCAGAAAAGGTAATCCCGCTTTTTGTTACCAACCTTATAGATAATATAAAGGTCCCACTTTATGGAGACGGAATGAATGTAAGAGACTGGATCTATGTAGAGGATAACTGCGGCGCACTGGAGAAGGTTCTTCATAACGGAAGAATCGGTGAAGTCTACAATATCGGTGCGGGAAATGAAAAACCCAATCTATGGATTACCAAAAAAATAATAGATTTTTTAGGGAAATCAGTGGATATGATTGAGCCCGTTGCAGATAGACTGGGTCATGACCGCCGCTATTCTGTTAACTGTTCAAAAATAAAAAACGAGTTAGACTGGAATGCTGCCTATAACTTTAAAGAGGCGCTTGAAAAGACGGTACGCTGGTATGTAAATAATGAAAAATGGTGGAGACCGCTCATAAGGCATAAGTATTATTGATTTTTTAAAACTAAATATTTTTTTAGAACCCACAAAAATAATAAATTGATTTGATGCAGAGCATTAAAAATGCAGGTAATCCAGTTGAAATCAAACCTTACCATAAATATCGTAAAATTAAGAGTAAGATTTAAGGACAGGTTAGATTTAATGTTATGAAACATGGCATAAAACGCGCTAATAATAGCATAAAAGGCATGAAACATGCCAGAAAACCGGAAATAAAGGCAAAGAAGGAAAAAAAGAAAGTTATTTCTAAAAAGAAGATAGTATTTATCTC
>CAZLME010000067.1:0-8161 GCA_964560595.1 uncultured Actinomycetota bacterium | reverse complement strand
TGTTCATTTTCGGTTTTAACGTTGAATCTACAGAGTAATTCATTCCAGTACATTTTTAATTTATCAAAAGCTTCATTAACAGCTCCGGGATTTTTGTAGATTTTCATTATGGCATGGAATAATTTTTTATTTATAACGCCAGGAGCGGAAAATTTTTCCTCTTCTTCATTCTCTATATAACCCAGTATAAAATACAGTTTCTTCTTTTGACCTGGTTCCAGGGTAATGTTAATCTGATGAACGCCTGCAGGATACCAGCCATGCGTGATAGAATTTGTGCACTTTCCAAGTTTTACCACTGCGGGATCTCCAAATCCATTGTTATTTCCAATGAAAACATCCCGGCTTGTGTCAAATCCATCTATCTTCTCGCTGCATGTAAAGTATGCATAATGATTTCTTCTTTCCCTGTACTCAGTTTTATGAAAAATTGTCTCATTTTCTACTTCTACCTCACCTGTGCTGAGATTACGTTGAAAGTTGGTCATATCATCCATGGCATCCCAGAGACAAAATTCCACAAATGAAAAAATAGTTATATTCTTATTTTTATTTGTATAATTTTCCAGTGTAAGACTCCATATTTCCATATTTTCTCCGGGAGGTACAAAATATGTTACTTCTGCCTCTACTCCGTTTTTTCTACCTTTTATAATTGTATATCCCAGACCGTGGCGGCATGAGTATTCATCCAGTGGTGTACAAACCGGTTTCCAGCCAGGATTCCAGACTATGTCATTATCTTTTATATAAATATATCTGCCCCCTGTATCTGCCGGAACATTATTGTATCTATAACGCGTTATGCGTCTGAGGCGGGCATCCTGATAAAAGCTGTATCCTCCTGCTGTATTGGAAATGATTCCGAAGTATTTTTCAAATCCTATATAATTTATCCACGGCAAGGGAGTGTCATATTTCTTTATAATATATTCTTTACTGTCATCATCAAAATAACCGTATTTGTTCATTATTGATTTCCTTTGTTTAAAATTTAATAATTTTTATAACACTTCCTCTTTATCCAATTGCCTTTAATTGTCCTCTATTATCTATATTGTTACTTTTCTATACTTCTTTACTCCCTTTATTTTAAATTCATTATAGAATATGTGAACACGTGTTTATTTTTTTATATTTATATTTTCTTTCTTAAATTTTAATCATGATTTCTTTAATATTAACAGATTAATTCTTTAAAACCAGCTAATTTAATTTTTTAGTAGATTCTCTGATAATCAATTCTGCCGGAACAGTATAATACCCATCTGAATTAGTATTTTTTTCAATAAAATTAATCAAATTTCCGGTAACAAGAGATGCTATTTCCAGAATAGGGCTCCTTACAGTTGTAAGAGCCGGTGAAACGTAGCTTGCAATTCTAATATCATCGTAACCAACAATTGAAATATCCTCGGGGATCTTAAGATTCATTTTCTTTATAGCTTTCATGGCTCCTATAGCCATCGTATCGTTGGATGAAAAAATAGCTGTTATCTGATTTTTGCCTCCATTTTTTAAAAGTTGATTTACACACTTAAACCCGCTATCTTCGGTAAAATCACCATAAGTCACATAATCTTTCTTGATTTTAAGTTTTGCTTCATTCATTGCCTTTTTATATCCTTCAAGCCGTTTAAAGCCTGAATATTTATTCATATCTCCGCAAATATGTGCTATTGCTTTATGGCCGTAATCTATTAAATGCTTTGTAGCCTTATATGCACCATTATAATTATCAGAGTTGACAATAATATGACTGTTTATCTTCTTATCTTTAATTTTTTCCTGATCTATTATGGATATTTTATAACCTGACTCTATAAGTTCGAAAATTTCTTTAGAGTTATTATTGGCTCCTAAAAAAATCCCCCCGGATAATATTTTGCTGTTAAAAAGCTTCCTTATCTTTTTAAAATCATTATTATTGTTAATTATTAAAATTAATGCGTTGTAACCCAGCTTATCTGCATAATCTATTATTGCTGCTTCAAAAGGAGAAACATACACATTACGAAAGACCCTAAAATCTTCATCACCGAGCCTGATATTTGCTATAAAAATACCTATAATCTTACTGATTTTACCGGCGAGTGCTTGAGCTGAAGCATGGGGTACATAGCCATATTTTTTAATAATTCTCTCTACCTTTTCTTTTGTTTCAGGTGTCACATTGGCGTAGTTATTAATTACCCGTGATACGGTACTTCTTGAAACACCCGCTAATTTTGCTATTTCCTTACTATACATATTTATCTACTATCTTTATAAACACGCGTTTAAACATTTTCTTATTATTTTATAACAGATTTTTTACTATAGTCAAGCATTCAAATTGTGCACGGACGTTTGTTGTTTAATATTTAACCATTAGTGTTTTAGAAATACCTATGACTTTAATTAAATTCTGAGATTAATAAAGTTAATTTTATATCAACATGCTTTATAGCAAAAGGACACCTTCGATTTAATATATTAATTAACTAACTTCTATAATCAACTTTTTAAGCCATAAGCCACTTATATTAATTATAAAATACAGCAATTGAATATTGCTTTAATTATACAAAAACAACCGCCTGGTAGCTAAACTTTTATTAAACAATTCCAATAAAATTAAATATAGGCTTTTTCTGTTTTTTTATCGAATACATGTATTTTATCAGTATCTATATGTAACGTCGCTTTGTCTCCGCTAACGTAGTTAGATTTGGGATTTACCCTGGCCGTTATAAGAACTCCTTCAATATCTATATATAAATAAATTTCAGCACCCATAGGTTCGGTAACCTCAACATTTGCAGTAATGTTATTGCCTCTGGATGTACTCGGCATAAAACTACTGTCTTCCAGATCTTCAGGCCTGATTCCTATTATAACATCCTCCCCTGCAAGATTGTTATCTCTAATTATTTTTTTTATCCTATCAGTTACTTCAAGTTCAAATACATTGCTCTTAAAAGTTAACTTATCTGTTACAGTAGCATCTAAAAAATTCATTGCGGGACTTCCTATGAATCCGGCCACAAATATATTGACAGGATAGTCATACACTTCCTGTGGTTTTCCGGTTTGCTGGACAATTCCATCTTTCATAATAATTATTTTATCAGCCATAGTCATTGCTTCAGTCTGATCATGGGTTACATAAATTATAGTAGCTTTAAGTCTCTCATGAAGTTTTGCAATCTCTGTTCTCATCTGGACCCTGAGTTTTGCATCAAGATTGGATAGTGGCTCATCCATTAAAAACACTTTGGGGTCCCTTACAATAGCTCTGCCCAGAGCAACTCTCTGCTTCTGGCCACCGGATAGCTGCTTGGGTTTTCTTTTGAGTAAATCCTCAATTTTTAATATTTTTGCTGCTTCTATTACTCTTTTTTCAACTTCCGCTTTAGGGGTCTTTCTTAACTTTAATCCAAATGCCATATTGTTGTAGACGTCAAAATGAGGGTAAAGAGCATAATTTTGAAAAACCATGGCTATGTCCCTGTCTTTAGGAACAATGCCATTAACTAGCCTGTCTCCAATGTAAATTTCACCTTCCGTTATATCTTCCAGTCCTGCAATCATGCGCAGTGTAGTAGTTTTTCCGCAGCCCGATGGCCCAACCAGTACTGCAAATTCTCTGTCTTCAATCGTACTATTCATACTGTTTACCGCTATAACATCCTCAAATTTTTTAGTCAGGTCTTTTAAAACAACCTTAGCCATTATCCTCTCCTCTTGTACATTAGTTAATAATTGAAAATTAATTATATAATAAAAAATAACTACTTTCTACGATAATAGATCTGAGCAGTATCATCATAAGGTTTTTTCCTGAAAGGAATATTTTTTTACTGTTAATAACATTAAAAAAATTGGCATAGGTCTAACCAAAGTTCCCCTGCTCATAGTAACCGCTTCTATTTTTTCAAGCCTTATCCGTATTATAAATATTATTAAATATCTTTATAAAAATTGCCAGAAAACTTCTGTTTATTCCCGGTAAAGCTATGGTAACCCTTATATATCCGGGTACTCCGAGATTTTTGCCCGGTCTTACTATGAACCCTGCCTTAAGTAATTCTTCTACCATAACATCGCTCTTTCTGCCTGTATTAATCAATATAAAATTTGCATATGATTTAATAAAATCTATTTTATTTTCAGTCAAAACCCTGTAATATTTATTTTTTTCTTCCCTGATACTATCTCTGATTTTATTTACATAAGATTCGTTTTCCAGTGCTTTAACAGCAGCTTTCTGGGCAATTGTATTCACATTAAACGGGAGTCTTACTTTATTCAAAGCAGAGATAATTAAACTGCTGGATATCCCATATCCTATCCTGAGTCCTGCCAGTCCATAAATTTTTGAAAATGTCCTTAAGATTATAAGATTGTCATACCCTGGGAGATATTTTATAGTATCAATATTTTCATCATCTGCCATATACTCCCTATAAGCTTCATCCACAACCACCAGTACATTGCTATCAATATATTCCATTACATAACTAAATTCCTGAAGGCTGATATTTGTACCCGTCGGATTATGAGGATTGGTAAGAAATAGTATTCTGGTTTTATTATTTATGGAACTTATTATCTTTTCAACATCCTGTCTGAACTCTTTCAATGGGATCTTAATCGCCGTTCCATTACATTTTAAAGTAGCCTTTTCATAAATCAAAAAAGTTGGATCCGGAATTACGACATTATCTCCCGGTTCAATAAAACTATCGCATATCATCTCTATAATTTGATCCGTACCATTTCCCATAATTACAGAGTCAATGCTTATATTGTATTTTTCACTGATCTTTTGTCTTATCTCCCTGCACTCACCGTCAGGATAATATTTTATATCATTTAAGTTCTCACAGATTTTTTTTAGGACTCTGGAATCAGGTCCATATAGATTTTCATTAGAGGCCAATTTATGGACTTCCTTTAAATTGTATTCTTTTTTTATCTCTTCTATAGTCCTACCCGGGGTATATTCCGGCATATTTGAAATCCATCTTTTAATTTTTATACCCATATTTTTACTTTTACTTCTTTGTAAATCTTACTTTTACAGAATAGCCATGAGCGAATAATCTTTCTAGCTCCGATATCACCTTTATGGATTTAATTTCTTTTTTTAAGCTGTTTTCGTTATAAAAAGTGATACTGCTTCTCTTTAAAAAGTCACTGACACTCAGTGGAGAAGAAAATCTTGCATTACCGTTTGTCGGAATAACATGGTTAGTTCCTCCTGTATAATCACCAACTGCTACCGGACAATACTCTCCCATGAATATAGCACCTGCATTTTTTATTTTTTTTAGAATTCTTTCCGTATCTTTTACCATAATTTCCAGATGTTCCGGCGCTATTATATTACAGATTTTTATAAGCATGTCTTCTTCTTTACTGTAAATAATCCTGCAGTTTTTCCTAAGTGATTTTAAAATAACTTCCATATTTACTTTATTACCATATTCATTTATAAGTGCTTCTAAATGCTTATAGATATTTTCAATTGTCTCTTTAGCTGTATCAATACTGGTAGTTAATAATATGCTCCTGGCATCAGGGTCGTGCTCAGCCTGTGAAATGAGGTCTGCTGCAATAAAAGATGCATTAGAAGAATTATCTGCCAGTATAGTTATATCACTTGGGCCTTCCAGACTGTCAATACCCACATCGCCAAATACTTTCTTTTTTGCTGCTGTAACATAAATATTTCCCGGACCTATAATTTTATCCACTCTTCTTATACCCCGGGTACCATAGGCAAGAGCCGCTATTGCCTGTGCCCCTCCAAGCTTATAGATTTCTTTAATTTCAAGCCAGTCGCATAGATATAGTAAAACCTGATCCAGGCTACCATCTGATTGCGGGGGTGTACATATAACAATCTCATTTACTTTTGCTATTAATGCAGGGATTACAGTCATAAGTACTGAAGACGGATATATATATCTTCCACCAGGCACATATATGCCTACTCTTTCCAGTGGCTTTGTAACTTGCCCTACTTCTTTTCCATTACCGGACTTTATAATCCAGGAACCTGCTTCCCTTTCAAACTGGGTGGTATGATATTTTTTAATATTTTTATAACTAACCTCCAGCGCTTTAACCAGTTCCGGGAAAGATTCCCTCACGTTTACCGCTGCAGATTTAATCTCCTCATCTTTCACTCTTATATCATTAATACTTTTAGCTTTAGAACAGTCAAACTCTTTGCAGAATTTTAAAATTGCTTTATCTCCGCCTGCTTTTACTTCTTTCAATATCCTGTTGACTGTCCTGTCTACTGAAGAAGAGATTTTAAAGCCCCGCGTTATATAATCATTGATTTCTTCAACTGTCCCGGGCTTTTCTATTTTTAAAAAATCATAATTCACAAAAAGACCTTTGATACTTTTAAATGTTTTTATTAATATACCTAAAGAAAATAAAATTAGCAAAATAAAATTAGGATTTTAAAAAAATGTCAGAGAATTTGACTTTAAAACCGGGGATTCTTCTTCATGTCTGCTGCGGAACCTGTTCTCTTTATCCCTTTTTCTTTTTAAGAGAGGATTTTGATGTAACCTTTTTTTATTATAATCCCAATATATATCCGGAAAAAGAGTACGCAAAAAGACTTAATGATGTAAAAACTGTCTCAAAAATTAACTCTATCCCGCTTATAATTGTAAAATATGAAATAAAAAAATGGCTGGACCTGACTTCAATTTTTAAGGATGAGCCTGAAGGCGGAGACAGGTGTACATTATGCTTTAAAATGCGTCTTGAAAAAACAGCCGAAACAGCAATGAAGCTGGGATTTGGTTTTTTCGGCACCACTCTCACTGTAAGTCCGCATAAAAATCAGAAAATAATAAATTCCATAGGATTGGAGCTCGGGTTTTCAAAAAAAATCAATTTTTATCAGGCAAATTTTAAGAAAAAAGATGGATTTAAAAAAACCCTGGAATCGAGTAAAAATCTAAATCTCTACAGGCAGGAATACTGTGGATGCGTATACAGCATGAGATAGGATATAAAAAAATTAGCTGTATTATTCCTCACTATTTTTTTCCAGCTGCTTTTTTTCACTGAATTTTCTGGTTACATAGTTGGCTATAAGCATTGCAGCTATTATTGTTATTAAATTTATGAGATATACTACTTTTACTTCACCAAAAGGTGTATTGTAGGAAGTACTGTCAATACGATAATATTCGATAATTGTTCTGTAAATTGAGTATATCCCCAGATACATCGCAAGAATCAATCCATAGGGAAATCTCCCCGGTCTATTCCTGTAAAATCTATGCATAAACAAAAGAAATATAAATAATAAAAAGTTGGATATTGATTCATATAAAAATGTCGGGTGAAAATACTCAAAACTCTTATAACCTTCAAGTCTGTTGGCTTCATCAATAAAAATTTTCCAGGGAAGTTCAGTCGGTCTTCCATAAGCTTCCTGATTAAAGAAGTTACCCCATCTTCCAATAGCCTGGCCCAGTACCAATCCCGTAGAAGCTATATCGGCCCATAGCCAGAAATCAAGTTTACGTATTTTACAGAAAACAATGAGAGCTATTACTCCTCCCAGTATAACTCCCTGGATAGCAAGACCGCCTCTTCTCAAGGCAAAAATATAAATAGGGTGCTGTGCATAATAGGACCAGTTTACTGCTACATGGACCAGTCTGGCGCCAATAATTGAGAACACTACCGCAAGCGGTGCAAAATTTAAAATCTCATCTCTTTTTTGTCCCCTGTAGCCTGTTATAAAATACGTAACCACAAAACCTATTATAAGAGCCAGTGATAATATTATTCCGTACCACACTATTGCAAATCCAAATACACTAAAAGCAACCGGATCGTTAATATGCATAATTTCCTCCTATACCCAAGTTTTATTACAGTATCTAATTAAAGTAGAATTATAATATTAGATTTATAAATATTTAAGATTTTAGCATAAATCAAGTTAAAAATTTATTTAAAAATTGATTTTATTTATAAAAGGTAAATACCGGGATAAAAATCCAATTATAAAATTCATTGAATTGGTAACAAAAACTATTCCAAGTACTATAAGAAAAACACCCGATATAATGGATATAACGTTCATATGCCTGTTTATTTTCTTTAAGAAACCGGAAAAGAAACTTATAAATAT
>CAZLME010000066.1:0-8446 GCA_964560595.1 uncultured Actinomycetota bacterium | reverse complement strand
TTCCTTGAGCGTTATTTTTAATATGTCTTCAGTTTTTTTCTTATCAATAATATCAATATTTAATCTGGACATTGCTCTTGTTATCTCTGCTGAATTATAGCCGAGAGTTCTTAAAGCTTCTTTCACTTCATGTAATTTTTCATTTTCTTTAATACTGGCACCTGAAATTACCGTCATTCTGTCCTCTTCTATTTTATTTTTAAGTTCCAATATCATTCTTTCAGCAAGTTTTAGACCGATTCCCGGTATTCTTCTTAAAAGGTCAATCTCCCTATCAGTAATTATTCTTCTAATTTCCTGCCCGCTATAAATAGAAAGTGCACTTAATGCTATTTTAATAGAAATTCCCGAAACACTTAATAATTTTAAGAAAAAATCTTTATCATCAATATCCAGAAAACCCACCAGTTTTAATTCTTCTTCTCTCACATGAGTGTATATATCAAGCTCAACTTCCGAGCCTGTTTCAGGTATTTTCTCAAAAGTCCTTCCTGATATTAATACTTCAAATCCTATTCCGCCGGTTTGGACTATAATACTTGAAGGAGATTTTTTTACTATTTTACCAAATATTTTTGCAATCATATTCCAATGCTATTTTTTTTAAAAGCTTTTATCTTTTCTTTAAACTTTCTATTATTAGCATGGCATACAGATACAGCCATTGCATCCCATGCATCATCTTTTTTAGGGAAAAAATTTTCCTTAACTCCCAGTATGGTCCTTAACATATATTTTATCTGACTTTTAGTTGCCCTTCCATAACCTGCAATAGCCTGCTTTACTTCAAGCGGTGTGTATTCATAAATTTTAACGTTATTAATGCTTCCTGCGAGGATAGAAACACCCCTTGCCTGCCCCACATCTAAAGCTGTTTTTGTATTAACATTAAAAAAGATCTCCTCAATGGCAATACAATCAGGACAATACTCTCTTATAAAACGATTAATTTCTAAATAAATTTCTTCAAGTCTCTTGCAGGTTGGTTTGATCTTTTTTGTAATAATACATCCTGAATACACCGGTTGATATTTTCCACCCTTTATATCAAGTATGCTTACTCCTGTTGTCTCAAGTCCAGGGTCTATTCCAAGTATCCTGATTCTATTATTTACCATTTTTAATATCTATATTTCATTTAATATCTCATCTGTTATTTCCAGATTTGTATCTACATTCTGGACATCGTCATGGTCATCCAATGCATTTATCAATCTTAATGCCCTGGTGCTCTCCTCTCTTGATAGTTTCATTGTTGTTTTTGGGACAAAAATCATTTCGCCAGATTTTATTTTTATATTGCTCTTAATAAGAGCTTCCTTGACCCTTATAAAATCAGCCAGAGACGTTTTTATTTCATATATATCATTATCTTCATCAATATCTTCAGCACCGACATCAATTATATTTAGCATAAATTCTTCTTCGTCTTTAATATCTTCTTTACCGATTATTATTACACCCTTTCTTTCGAACTGCCAGCTTACGCTCCCGCTTTCACCAAGAGTTCCATTATATCTGCTTAAAATATTTCTTATATCTGAAGCAGTCCTGTTTCGATTTTCTGTCATTACCTCAATTATCAGAGCTATACCGCCGGGTCCATACCCTTCATATACTATACTCTCATAATTTTCCCCTTCTATCTCGCCCGTTCCTCTTTTAATTGCCCTTTCTATATTATTCTGGGGCATATTATATTCCTTGGCTTTAGCAATAGCATTAGCAAGAGCTATATTGTCTTTAGGGTCAGCTCCCCCGCCTTCCCTTACTGCTACAATTATATTTCTGCTAAGTTTCCCAAAAATATTTCCGCGTTTTGCGTCTTCTTTGGCTTTTTTATGTTTAATTGAATGCCATTTTGAGTGTCCCGACATATCAATTCTCTCCTTTGTAATTTTTAATCATATTTTTAAAATACTGGTGTATGCTCAAATCATCGGTTAACTCGGGGTGAAATGTACATGCAATAACACTACGATTTCTTACCAGTACTGCTTCATTATTTAGTAATGCCATTATTTTTATATTCTTACCTGTATTTATAATTTTCGGTGCTCTTATAAAAATAGACCTAAATTTTATTTTTCTTTTATTTTCATTTAATCCGTTCTCATTTTTATTAAAGTCTATTTCTATAAGCTCTTCAAAACTATCCAACTGCCGACCGTATGCATTTCTTTTTACATCAATATCTATATAACCAAAACCTTTACCTTCTTCTTTAATGTTCTTCGCAAGCAGCACCAGTCCTGCACAGGTTCCAAACACAGGTTTGCCCTGCTTATAAAATTTATCGAGTTCTTCTTTAAACCTGTATTTTTCCATTAATTTTTTTATTGCAGTACTTTCGCCTCCCGGAATAACAAGACCATCAATATGTTTTAACTGCTCAGAAAACCTTATCTCTATTGCATCGGCTCCACATGCCTTTAATTTGACTATGTGCTCTTTGAATGCTCCCTGCAGAGAAAGAACACCAATTTTCAAACTCAATTTTTTTCTACCATCCTCTATTCGAAATTATTTCTTTATCTAAAAGAGTAGACACTGCAGTTCCCTTCATAGGAGTCCCCAGACCTCTGGAAACTCTGGCCAACACCTCGGGACTATTATAATGCGTGGTTGCCTCAACAATGGCCTGAGCCATTTTTGAGGGGTTTTCTGATTTAAATATTCCTGAACCGACAAAAACGCCTTCTGCTCCCAGTTGCATTATCATAGCAGCATCAGCCGGAGTAGAAATTCCACCTGCCGAGAAATTAACTACTGGCAAACACTTATTCTCATGAACAAATAATACAAGGTCATAAGGCGCTCCAAGTTCCTTTGCGGCAGTCATAAGCTCTTCTATAGGAAGAGAAGCAATCCTTGATATCTCGTCTTTTATGCTTCTCATATGTTTTACAGCCTCAATAACATCACCAGTACCGGCTTCACCTTTGGTTCTTACCATTGCAGCACCTTCTCCTATTCTTCTTAAAGCTTCTCCCAGATTAGTAGCACCACAAACAAAGGGTACTTTAAAATCCCATTTATTTATATGGTTTTTTTCGTCAGCCGGAGTTAGGACTTCACTCTCATCTATGTAGTCAATTTCTATAGCTTCCAGAATTTGTGCTTCTGCAAAATGTCCTATTCTTACTTTCGCCATTACAGGAATTGATACTGTATCCATTATTTTTAATATAATTTCAGGATCTGTCATCCTGGCTACTCCGCCTTCTGCTCTTATATCTGCAGGAATCTTTTCCAATGCCATAACCGATACTGCTCCTGCTTCTTCCGCAATTTTTGCCTGCTCAGGTGAGGTTACATCCATTATTACTCCGCCTTTTAACATCTGGGCAAGTCCTGCTTTAACTTTTAATGTTCCTTTTTCCATATTTTCAAACACCTCCTGTCATTATACTCCCACTCCTAAAGACATACTCTCTAATCTTTTAATTCTTTCCTCTATAGAAGGGTGTGTACTAAATAAATTACTAAATAATACTTTTGCTTTGCTTCCCAGTGGATTTGCAATAAATAAATGGGCAGTAGCATTACTTGCGGTTCTAACATCACTAAAATTACTTATTTTTTTTAACGCACTTGCAAGTCCAGCTGGATATCTTGAAATTAAAGCTCCTGTTGAGTCAGCCAAAAATTCCCTGTTCCTGCTGATTGACAGTCTTATAAGTGTGGCAATTACAGGTGAAAGAATTAAAAGCAGAAGCCCGATTAAAAGGAATATAAGAGACAGTATGCCACCGCCCGAACTTCTGCTTGACCTTCTTTTCCCGCCTCCAAAGAAAAAACTTCTTAATACTATATTACTCATAATAGAAAGCATCCCCACAAATATTACTATTATCGTACCCAGTAATATGTCGTAATTTTTTATATGAGACAGCTCATGTGATGCAACCCCTTTAAGTTCTTCATCGTTAAGATTATCAATCAGGCCACGGGTAAAAACTACCACACTATTCTCTGGATTGCGCCCCGTAGCAAAAGCATTCATTCCATCATCTTCTATCATATATATCCGCGGCATAGGTAATCCCGCCGCTATTGAAAGCCCTTCTACTATGTAATAAACTCTTGGATTTTCCTCTCTGGATATCGGTTTTGCTCCTGTTAATCCTAGAACGATTTTATCGCTATAGTAATAACTGGAAAAACTCATGATAACCGCAATTATCAGTGCAATCACCATAAAAAATATGGAATTATAACTGCCCACTCCATAGCGGTAGTCAACATAATAACCAAGAGCAAACCCCACCACGGTAATAAATATAACAAATCCAATTATTATAAATACAGTTTTTGCTCTATTTTTGGCAATTTGCTCATACATCTATCAAATCACACTCTTTTTCAAATTCCTTCTTACTATTATCAATTACCAGCTATTCAAAATTTACTTTAACCGGTTCCCTGACTTCGGGTTCTTCTATTTCAAAATAATCTCTTGATTTAAAATTAAAAATTTTAGAAAATATATTTCCGGGAAAAGTTTGTATTCGTGTGTTAAATTTCATAACCATATCATTATAAAATTGTCTTGAGTAAGCAATATTACTTTCAATACCGTTGAGCTGTTCCATTAATCTTAAAAAATGCTGATCTGCTTTAAGATTTGGATAATTTTCAGCTAAGGCAAATAATGATTTTAATGTACCCGTAATCATATTCTCGGCTTTTGCCTGATCCTGTACTGTTTGTGCGTCAATACCCATTTTTCTTGCATTGATTACGCTTTCCAGAGTCTCTCTCTCGTGTTTTGCGTAACCTTTAACTGTTTCCACCAGATTTGGTATCAAATCATATCTCTTCCTTAACTGTACATCAATCTGATGCCATGAGTTGTCTACTTGATTCCTTGAAGAAACTATAGAGTTATATATCCCTATCGCGATTAGAACAATCAATAATACTAATCCCAGCACTACTAATAGTGCAGTAACTCCTGCTGCCATAATAACCCCCTTACAATTTTAATTTTTTACTTAATGCTAAAATAAGATATCCTGCATTCTAACATGCTAAAAATAAACAACTTTAGATTATATCATATAAATAATAGCAAAAATATAATAACACTGCCGTACATTTATTGACCCGGTGCAGAGTTAATATTGTTTTTTACACATAATATTTTTTATGGTATATTTCTTCTATTACCCGTACTAATATAATAAAAATACACATTTTTGGGGAGGATTTTAATGGATGGTAAAAGTTGTTCCAACAACAAAGTAATAGGTCTGATCTCGGGAAATGGAACCGGTAAAACTTCACTGGCAGAATGCATTCTCTATAATTCAAAAACAATTGAACGGCTGGGAACTATAGAAACAAAAAATACTACTTCAGATTATAACTCACTTGAAATTAAAAAAGGTTTTAGCATTAGTTCAAGTATCCTTAATTATAAATGGAAAAATTTCAATATTAACCTTATTGATTGCCCTGGCTATATGGACTTTATCGGTCAAACACAGTCCTCAATCAAAATAATCGACAGTGCACTTTTAGTCGTTGATGCAAAATCAGGGGTACAGGCACCTACTGAATTAGTTATAGAACTTCTTGCTAAAAATCCCAAGCCAATGTTTTTTATACTTAATAAACTGGATCTTGAAAATATTGACTATTTTAAAACAATTGAAGATATTAAAAATGAATATAATTTAAACCTCGTTCCAATTACCGTTCCTGTTAACAGCGGAGAAAATTTTTCTCAAATTATTGACATGCTCCAAAATCAGTCTTATGAATATAAAGATAAAAATTCTTCGGGTAGCAGAATCCCTGTAGATGAAACTATTAAAGACCGGATTGAAAATCATCATAATGAATTAATTGAATCTATAGTAGAAACAGATGACGAACTTCTTAATAAATATCTTGAAGGTGAGAAGATAAATGATGAGGTTATAAATGATGTATTCAAACAGGCAGTAGTTAAAGGGAAAGTAATACCGGTATTCGCAGTTTCTGCAATCAGGAATACTGGTATAGATATCCTGATGGATTATATAAACTCTCTACTTCCTTCAGCTCTTGATATTCAACCTATCAGAGTAAAAGAATTAAAAAAAGATGATGAAGCTGAAATAAAGCCCTCCCCTGATGGACCTGTTCTAGCATATGTATTTAAAACAATGGCAGACCCCTATATAGGTAAATTATCAATATTTAGAATTTTTTCCGGAACCTTTAAAATAAATGATAGTTATTATATTTCCAGCTCACAGAAAACATATAAATTTGCTAATTTGTTTAAACTTCAGGGCAAAAATCAAAGTGATATAAGTGAAGCTTCATGCGGAGATATCGTTTCTGTCTCCAAAATTATGGATATTTCAAATGATGATACTATCTCTACGCAGGATCAACCTTATAAAATACCTGAAACAGAATATTTTTCTCCTACTCTTCCCAAAGCAGTCATACCAAAGAGTAAGGGTGATGAGGAAAAAATAAGTAGCGGTATTTCTAAGTTAATGCAGGAAGATCCTACAATAAGACATGAATTGAATCTTGAGGTACATCAAAGTATCATCTGGGGAATGGGAGAGCTCCATTTATCTATCGCAAAGGAAAAATTAAAAGAGAAATTTGATGTTGATGTCGACCTTTTCACACCGGATGTAGCATATAAGGAAACTATAAGAAAAGAAGCAAAAGCTGAATATAAATATAAGAAACAGTCCGGTGGCAGAGGACAGTATGGTCATGTTTTTATTGAAATTAAACCACTGAAAAGTGGTGGTGGCTTTGAATTCAAGGATAGTATATTTGGAGGAGCAATTCCCAAGGGTTATATACCCGGTGTAGAAAAGGGTATAAGGGAAGCATTGCAGAAGGGCATTCTGGCAGAGTGCCCTGTGGTAGATATTAGCGTAAATCTGTATGACGGATCATATCATACTGTAGACTCCTCTGAAATGGCTTTTAAAATAGCAGCTTCCATGGCTTTTAAAAAAGGAATGCAGGAAGCTTCTCCCGTTATTCTTGAACCCATCATGGAGCTGGAAATTACGGTACCTGAAAAATATATGGGAGATATAATCGGTGATGTAAATTCAAAAAGAGGAAAAATTGTTTCAATGACTCCCACCGAGAATAAGAAACAGCTCATCAAAGCTCTTGTACCCCAGTCTGAAACTTTTAACTATGCTACTGATCTGACTTCTCTTACTCAGGGAAGAGGAAGGTTTATTCAAAAATTTTCTCATTATGAAGAATTACCTCCGAATTTAGCTCAGAAAGTAACAGAGGAAAGGAATAAGCAAAAAGAATGATAAAAGTTCGCAATAAACATAAATTTATATTAGATAAAATTCCATATATATTATTCGCGTTTATACTGATTATTGCTGTAATAATATTATTTTCAGTTAGAAGCTGCATGCCATTAACTTTTTTCTCAGGAATGCCGGAAAAAACAGGAAATGAAGTAGAATATTCTTTATTTATAGCTTCTCCTTCTAATAATCAAACTTTCAACTTTGTTAACCAGAATGAAACCATACCAATTGAAATTAAAGCAAAAGAAGGGGAAATTTTGGATTATACAATAAAAGTACTTATAAATGAGAACGAAATAAAATCTTTTACCTTGCCGCCTTATGAGTATAACTGGAACCCTGGTAGTTCCGGTAAATACGAAATTATAGCTCAGCTTGTAAATAATGATGGTGACATTGTTATGAATTCAGATACCGTAAATTTTACTGTACAGTACGAAATTGAACCTGAAGATAAAACTATAGTAAGCATGGATATAGAAGAAAAGAAAAATAAGATTATAAGCCAGTCCACTTTCAGGACTAACAATACCATTCCTACCGGAGTTCCCATCTTATCCTATAAGTGTTATACACCTCCTATAATAGACGGAGTTATCCAGGAATGGGATAAATTTGAAAGTTTTTCATCTTTTGTGCCTACTATTAGAAAAGAAAACTATACCTCTCATACTGATATTTCTGGCACATTCTACTCCAGCTGGGATGATGATAATTTCTACTTCGCAGTGAATGTTATTGATGATGTTTTTAACCAGAATTACACAGGTAATCAGATAAACAAAGGTGATAGTTTAACTATTGTATTTGATACTGAGCTTGAAGAAGACATGCAGATTCAATTTTATAATAGTGATGATTATCAAATTGATTTTTCTCCAGGTAATTTTGCAGGAATACCTGCTGAATCATTTATGAATTGGCCAACCAATGCATCTCCCAGGAGTGCCGTAATTGATTCAACCAGAACAGCAAATGGATATATACTGGAAGCAAGTGTTCCATGGTATAATTTTACAAACTATATACCCGCTGACGAAGATGTGCTTGGATTTACAGTATCATTACTCGATACTGATAATATGGATACAACAGAACTTGTAATTTCCTCTTCAAAACAATTTGACTTAAACAATGTATCT
>CAZLME010000065.1:0-8568 GCA_964560595.1 uncultured Actinomycetota bacterium | reverse complement strand
ATGTCTTGTCGAATTTCGCGGTCACATAGCCTGTGATATCCTCAGTACTCGCCGAAAGCGTTAAAGTGTCGTTGCCAGTGTTCTGGATGGTCACGTTCTTCTCAGGCCTCGCCGAAAGGTCCGAAATGTCGAAGGTCAGTGCGAGCGGGCTTACCTTCAGCAGCTCCTCTGCGTGCACCGTCTCCTTCCGCGTCTTCCCTCCGGCAGTGACGGTCAGCTCGTAGTCGCCCTCCTCGCTCCCTGTTATGTGGTACTCGTAGCTGTACTGCCTGTTCACGACGTTCTGGGAGCCGAGGGACTGCGTGGTGCCTCCCGGCGTCTTCACGCCCGCCGATACCTGGCTGTACTGCGTCTGCCCGGATATTATCACGCTCTCCCCTATGAAGTATGAGCTTTTGTCCGCGGCCATCGTGAGCTCGACCGCCCCGCCGCCTATGGTGAATTTGATGAGGGTGCCTCCCGTCTCCCCGCTGGATGTCCTGAAGCCGAAAGCGGCATAATACGTGCCCTCGGAAAGCGACGTTATCTCGAATGTGTAGCGTCCGGGGAAGTCCATCTTGGTAAGGTTCACCTTGTCGAACCCCTTCACCATTTCGCCGTCCCCGACATCATAAATCGTCACCCACACCTCATCCGTGGTGGTGGGGGTGTCTGCGGTCACGTAGACGACGCCGTCATCTCCCAGGTTGACGCCGGCCGTCATCCTTTTCGGGTGTATGCTCACTGTCCTGTTGAACCTGACCTCGCCGCTGAAGTCATTGGCGCTGAAATCGATCCTGAACTGCCCGCCGTAACGGAAGGGCGTCGGACCGCAGTTCCCGTCGAAGTCCGTGTCGGTGCCGGAAAATTCGCATATCCAGCAGTCGCCGAATTTATGCATGGATCCGCCGTAATCGACCCAGTTGAACGTTTCCGGGTCTATCACCTCCCAGCGGACCTTCATGGGCGCCGAAAGCGAGCCCAGTTTGTAGGCTGCCTCGGTTTCCGGCACTATGAGAAGCATGCTGGAGTTGTACGAGACGTAGGAGGGTATCTGCGAGTAGTCGCATATGTTGGCCGCCTGAACGTTCCCAGCGAACAGAAAAAGCAGCGCAAGTGCCGCGACAAGACCGGTCTTCCTCATATTATATGATTGGCTTCCGGGATACTTAAATATTAGGCTCGGCTTCAGCAACTGCAGCGGGGGATTCAATCTCTTTTTGGCTTGTGATCAAATAAACCTATATTTAAAATTTCCTAGCGATTTACTTTTGTGGTCCGATGATCGGGAAGGTGTTCTCAGAACTCAGCGGCGACTATCGCAACTTCTTTAAGATGGCATCAAGGCTGGAATACACGGCAAGCGCATCAGACGAGCTTGGGAAGTTCATAGTCGCGTACTTCTTGGACAGGGTCCAGCATGACCGATTTCCTGAAAAAGGTAAAACAGAAGAATTCAGGAGCATGCTGAGGGAAGAAATTAAGTCTCTCAGGATGCTTTCTGTGGGGGTCAGGCGGTGGTACTCGGAGTATTTCGGGGAAGCTGACAATACACCGGATTTCTATTATCTGAATTATGCCGTTTCCTGTATGGCATCGCCTGAAAGCCGAAAAGACAGCGGCAAGGACGTCAAAGGAAAGTATGATTTCATTATCGTGTCGAATTCTGACGTGTGGCCTCACATGAGAAGCCTTGAAAAGCTGCTGAAAGCCAGATTAGGAGAAAAGTATGACTTCGGCAAAGACGTGGGCTTGAGTGAGAGCGAATTTGATAACTTTCTGTATGACTACAAGCATTATTTGTTTAATTATATGATGACTTTCGCACGCTGCAATGAAATCAAAGAGTTGGAAATAGATGCAGGCAAGAATGACGCCCTTGCAAAAGACGGTGATATACGAAAGGCGGAAAAGATAAAGATATGGAATGCCTTGGGAAAGATCGGGCGTGAAGACTACGAACTGCATGTCATCAACAATCATCTGGCGGATGGGGGGATACTGATGGATCTCGACTCCAGCTATCAGGATTATGACGGCGTGAAAAAACTGGACGAGGAAGAGTACTTTTTGCAGATTGATAAATTTGGTTACAAAACACGAAAAATCAAGAAGACATTCAAGAAATGTGCAGGGAATAACAGCTTAAATAAAGAAGTGAATAAAATATAAGTTCTTGTGCAAATCCCGGATACCGATATTTTTATAAGGTTAAATAATATTATTTAATAATAAATAAGGTGATATAATGGCGCTCAAAACGTTCAACGTTGAAAAGGAAGTCTATGACGAGTTTTCCCAATTCTGCAAGGAAAACGGCTTAAACATGAGCAGGCAGATTGAGATATTCATGGAATTCGTGATAGAGGAAGAACCGAAGGCGAAAAAGAAGTATCTTGAGAAGCTTCAGAAAATAAGGAAAGGGACCTTCATTCCAGTGAAAAGCCTTACCGGGAGATATGGTAGCTGATTATGGTCTATGGCCTTGAAATATCAGAGCAGCTTGACAAGAAATTCAGTAAGCTATTCAAAAAGAACAGAAAGCGACTTGGCATAATAAACAAGAAGGTCAAAAATATTCTCTCGGACCCGCATCATTTCAAGCCGCTTCGCGGCGACATGCACGGCTCAAGAAGAATTCACATAGATAAGTCATTTGTTCTTGTCTATGACATCGATGAGAAAAGAAAGGTCGTAAGGCTTCTGGACTACGACCATCATGATAAAATATACTAAATCGATATCATGGGCCATTACTTTTTTAAGTTAGCAATATAGCTATATAGTGAGAAGGAGATTTAATTCACGTGAAATTACTGATTTAAATATTAAGACGGATGATTTGAAATAATAACTTATTCATTAATTATATGTAAGATATTATGTATCAACATTTAGGAAAAAGAAAGTTGACCCTGGGTCAAAAATCAGCTGATAAAATCGCCGAATGGGCGGGAAGCTGGAGTTTTATTTGTTTATTTCTCGTTTTCATATTTGTCTGGATGTCTGTAAACCTTTCTGTTTATTTTTTCCATTGGGACTCATACCCGTTCATTCTGCTTAATCTTGTGCTGTCTTGCGTTGCGGCACTACAGGCGCCGGTTATCCTCATGAGCCAGAACAGGGCAGCGCAAAGGGACCGGATAAGGGCCGAATATGACTATAAGATCAACAGAAAAGCTGAACGAGAAATAATCATTATCCAAAAAAACCAAGAGCGGATATTAAAAATATTGGACGGGATTAGAAATAAAAAATCGAAAAAATAACAAATACGACCCGCTCAGTAATTTCATATAAATCGGAATCAATGGGCCTATAGATATAAATCTGAACGGTGACTTGTAATCAAGAAACAGACGATTATTCGCAACCGATATGGCTTTATTTAATATCAAGCCCGGCGGGAATCTCCCGGAGCCCAGCATGGACTTTCCCTCACTTTACACCTCCGTCTTGCTGAAGAGGTGGCTTGCCAGCAATATCATCGAAATGCAGAAGCAGCCCAGCACGCAGAAATCCAGCACTACAGGCAGATGGGATGTCCCTATTATGAGGCCGCGGAGGCCGTCGACGCCGTAGGTAAGCGGGTCTATGTACGAGATGCCGGCCAGCCATGCCGGCAGCTTGTCCAGAGGGAAGAGGGCGCCCGAGAGCAGGAACGTCGGCATGATGAGGAAATTCATTATCAGCTGGAACCCGTGCATGTCCTCTATCCTGGAGGCCAGGGATATGCCCAGGCCCACGAAAGACATGGCTATCAGCACTATGAACGCTACCGAGGCCAGGATTCCCAGGGGATTCGCGATCCTCACGCCCATGAGCACGCTTATCCCGAGTATGAAGAAGGCCTGTATCACGCCGCTGGTCATGCCGGCGAAAATCCTTCCTATGACTATCGAGGTCCTGCTCACAGGTGTGACCATTATCTCCTTGAGGAACCCGAACTGCCTGTCCCACAGGATGGAGACGCCCGCGAACATGGACGAGAAGAGCAGGGTCATCCCCACGATGCCGGGCGCGAGGAAGTCTATGTAGGAGACGCCCTCTGGAAGCCCTGATATCCCGAGCGAGTTGAAGCCCATGCCGAGGAACGCGAGGAAGAAGAACGGCATGGCGAGGTTCCCCACCAGCCTGCTCCTGTTCCTGACGTACTTCTTCATCTCCCTGAGCCAGATTATGTAGATGGCGTTCAGATTATTTCCCATGGCAGTCACCTTCTGTGCCTGGCGCGCACGCGCTCCCTGAAGCGGTCGCCAGCGCTCGCCTCCTGCTCCCTTATGGTCTTGCCCGTGAAGTGTATGAAGACGTCCTCCAGGGTCGGCCTGTGAAGGTCGACCGATATGACTTCTATGCCCCTCTTCTCAGCCCTCTTCAGCAGCTCTGGTATCCTGCTGCCGGCATCGGGCAGGGCGACGGAGACGGAGCCGTCATGGACCTTCACTTTCCTCGCCCCTTTCATGGACTTCGCGACGGATGCCATCCTGGCGGCGTCCCTGACCCTTAGCGTGACAACGTCGCCCCCGAGGGACTTCTTGAGGCTTTCGGGCGTGCCGAGCTCGAGTATCTTCCCGTGGTCCACTATCGCCACCCGCCCGCAGAGGAAATCGGCCTCATCCATGTAGTGCGTCGTGAGAATAACGGTAATATCATAAGCCTTGTTCAGCTTCCTTATGTGGTCCCATATCACCCTCCTGGTCTGGGCATCGAGACCGAGCGTCGGCTCGTCGAGGAACAGCACCTTCGGCCTGTGCATGAGGCCCCTCGCTATCTCGAGCCTGCGCCTCATGCCGCCGGAGTATTTTTCGACCAGCTCGTCCGCCCTGTCAGACAACTCCACAAGTTTCAGCACTTCGTTTATCCTTTCCTCGCGCTCCTTCCCCGGCATGCCGTACATCCTCGCGTGGAAGTCGAGGTTCTCCCTGCCCGTCAGCTGGTCGTCGAGCGCGGGGTCCTGGAAGACAATGCCTATGCAGCGCCTGACCGTGTCCGGGTCCTTCGTGACGTCGATCCCGCACACACTGGCCTTGCCGGACGTGGGCCTGGTCATGGTGGCGAGCATCCTTATTGTCGTGGTCTTTCCCGCGCCGTTCGGACCGAGCAGCCCGAATATCTCGCCCTCGTCCACCTCAAGGTCTATGCCGTCGACCGCCTTTATCCCCCCGCTGAATACCTTGCTGAGTCGGCTGATTTCTATCACATGCATACCATCATATTGTCAGAAGCTATTAAAAACTAAACAGAAATCTTCCATTATTTATGGAGCGCGGGCAATTATATTCATGAAGAAAACCAGAAAGAACCCCGGTGCCTGTCCTGAATTTGCAGCCAGCTATGCCACAAAAAAAGTGCCGGTCGTCCCGCCTCATTATACAATTGGCGATGCGGAGAAATTCATCAAGAAAAACATCAGCGACTTCGCTTCCCTGGACTACATCTACGTAGTCGACAAAGGCAGGCTGCTGGGCGTTTTTTCGATGAAAAAGCTTTACTCCCATGATACCAGGTCGAAGATAGAGAATCTCTGCAAGGTCAAGGAAATGATCATGGTCGGGCCAAGGGACAAGGCAGTCTTCGCCGCATACCTCTCGCTGAAGCATAAGATTTCAACAATTCCCGTGGTCAGCGAGAAGGGCCATTTTCTCGGCGTCATAACGAAGAATAACATACTCTCAATCCTTCACAGGAAGCACGTCGAGGACAGGCTCATCAGGGCCGGAATCCACAGGAGGCACAACGAGTTCGACACCATGAACGCCCCTGTCCTCAAGACGATAAGGTTCAGGCTCTTCTGGCTGATAATAGGGCTCTTTGGCGGCCTTCTGGCTGCCGGGATCGTGAATTCGTTCGAGGAGACGCTGAGCCGGAACATCATGCTGGCGGCATTCATACCCCTTGTCGTCTACATAGCCGATGCGGTAGGCACGCAGCTGGAGGCCTTCTCGATAAGGGACTTCGCGCTGCACCAGCGCATGGACTTTTCGAAATACTTCCTGAAGCAGTGCCTTGTCGTGTTTATAATAGCCGCCCTCCTCGGGGCCGTATCACTGGCGCTGTGCATGGTCCTTTTCGGCAGCGCTGAAATGGCCGTGATAATAGGCGTCTCGATCCTGTGCGCCACTGTCTCTTCCATATTGACAGGCCTGCTGATACCCGCACTGTTCAGGAAGATGAAGAAGGACCCCGCGGAAGGCAGCGGGCCCATAGGCACCATCATCCAGGACATCATGAGCGTCACGATATTCTTCCTCATAGCCTCGCTGCTGCTGTGAACTAACAGCGTCTGCTTCTTAAGAATATTTTTGACCGATGAAAAGGCATTCGGGGGTCTGATTAATAAGGGTCCTGCCTCAAGAATAAAATATGAGGCCTGAACGCTATTCCCTGATTGTCCTTCTCTTGACGGCATCGGTACTGATTCAGCCTGTTCACGCCCAGACCTCGACAACCTATGCGGATGCCGCTGAAATGCAAACGAAATCAGCCGGCAGCGTATATGAAGTTGTCAAGTGCGGGGTGAACACCTTCCAGGTCGTGACTTACTGCGAATCCGAGTGGTTCAGGTACCTCTACTTCAAGTGCTATGACGGGTATAACGAGTGGAGAGGGGACGAATCCACGTGCAGGCCTTCCGAGGACTGGCAGAGGATCGCTGAGGCCGCCTGCACGGGACACTGCAGCAACACGACCGTGGAATTCGGGGAATCCGAACCGCCTCCTGGCGTTTCTCCTGTGGAAGCCAAGCCCGTGAGCGTCTGCTACATCTCCGACAGCCTGATGAAGCAGTACGACAGCCTGATTTATGAGATGAAGGAGGCCACGACCGAAGGCGACGCGGAAACGGCTGAAGCCATCAGGGAAAAGGTCACCAGCCTGAAGGACGAGATAGCAAAGGCCCAGGAGCAGTGCGGCTCGGCCGGCTCTGCGGGAGGGGCGGTCATACAGGCCCGTATCGCGACGGAAGCGGGAGAAGCCTCGATGGCAGTGGCCGTGGACAAATGCAACGAGGCACAGGACTGGCAAAGCAAAATAGCCTATTACGAAAAGCTCCAGAGCCTGAGCGAATCGCAGCTCAGGGAGGAGTTCCACCTCACAGGGGAGGAGATCGGAAAGATACTGAGAGAGCTCAGGGAGGGATACAGGCAGGTCATGAGCCAGTGCGAAACCCAGAGAAGGGAGTATGCTTCCACGGCCGTAGCCATGCCCGTCCCCACGTTAGCCATAGCCGAGCCCGTGAAGCCGGTAGCCCCTGATTCGGGGACCGAGATAGAGACGTATTACAGGGCCAGGATAGAGAAAATCAGCAGCCTTGACAGCATCGATACGCAGATAGACCAGCTCAAGAAGCTGAGGGACGAGATAGACCAGCTGATGGCGGACATGATCAGATACAAGAACGAGATAGAGGCCTCCGAATTCAGCGGCCTGGCGGACGTCGAAATCAGGCCCGATGAGATCAGGGCCAACGACATAGTCATAAACACATCCGGGACCGAAAAAAGGATACGCATGATGATCGGGACGAAGAACGTGACAGTCGAGCCGCGGGAGGCTGGGGTGTTCATCGTGGAGGAAGGGATACAGGCGCAGGCGGTCATGGTATCCGTCGAGGACAACAAGCTCATGGTGGGGGATTCCGAGGTATCCGTCCCGGCGAGCGAGGTCGTCCAGAGATTCGGAATCCTCAAGACGCCGAAGATGATGGTGGAGCTGGGCGAGGAGGACGGGAAGGCCGTGTACAACATACAGGTCGAGGAGGACAGGAACCTGCTCGGGATCATACCGGTCAAGATGGAGAGGAGCCTGACCGCGGACGCGACCGACCCCGAAGCCGGCATAATAAGGGACGACATGCCCTGGTGGTCCTTCCTGACCACGGTGGCGGCAAGCTCCTATGAGATGGGAACTTTCCAGCAGAAGACAGATTAGGCCATTTCCCCGCTTCTGAGCCCAAAAATACCTTTTTTCCGGCATTACTGCGGACGCACAGTCTTTTGGATAACTAACCAATAGAAATCAGCTTAAACGCTCATTTTCGGCTTTTCCGCATTCCGGCCGTCCGGCCGCTTCTCCTCTACCTGAACTTGAGGAAGAAAACCGCTATCCCCAGCACTATCACGACCGCAATTCCCGCGATCAGCCCGTAGTTCTCAAGGAAAAACCCGGTGAACGGAAGCCCGGACGCTATGCATTCGCCGTCGAAGCATCCTGACTCGCACGTCCTGATCTTTATCCACTTGTCTCCGGCACATTCCATGACGTCTCCGTTGTCGCAGGACCTCAGTCCAAGTTCGCAGACCTGTCCCGGGCCGCATAACGTTGTTTCGGGCGGCCTGCTGAAGGTATCATCACATCCATTCACGTCACTGCATTCCCTTGTCTGAACATTATCGATGCACCCGGACCATTCGGAGCATTCCCATTCAGGGGTGCATGTTTCTTCTTCAGTTTCTTCTGATGTCTGAACATATGATCCTCCGCCATCGTTTGAGCTGTCTCGCTTACTGCCACCGTTGCCCCCTCCGGCGTTATAGCATGATGATGAATCAATCGTGCATTCGGAAGTGCATGTAAGGCTCCCTGAAGTGT
>CAZLME010000064.1:0-8659 GCA_964560595.1 uncultured Actinomycetota bacterium | reverse complement strand
CTATAGTTAAAATGAAAATAGTTATTAAAAATATTAAAAATTGCTCGATTTATAAGTTAGTTTGCACAGATTAGCAATATTTTATAGTGTATTATTGGCAATGAAAATAATGTTTTAATACAAAATAATAATGGAAAAATTTGATAATTCATGTTTTTTAAGGTTATTTTAATTGCTAATAATAATTTAATTTAAAATAAATAAGGAGTCAGCATAATACTCGGTTTAATATAAAAAATTTATAATATTAGCTTTAGAAAAAAATTTTTATAGCCGGGTAATAAAACTTAATAGATATTAAAAAGATTAAGATTATTAATAAGTGCAAATAATAAAGTTTTATTTTACGAGTGCGAATTAATTTATAAGTCGGGTTATTAACTCGACTTTTTTATTTTGGAAGGAAGGTTTTTAAAATGGATTTGTTAATAAGAATAGCTGTAATAGGAGTTGCCGTAGTACTGGGATTTCTATTTGGTTTTTTCTTTAGAAAGTATGTTATAGACTCAAAGTTAAGCTCAGCAGAACAAAAAGTAAATTTATTGCTTAATAATGCAAAAAAAGAAGCATCCACTCTAAAAAAAGAGTTATTGCTGGAAGGTAAAGAAGAAATACAGGATTTAAAGGTACATGCAGAAGAAGAAATAAAAAAACAAAAATTTGAGCTTAAGAAAAGAGAAGATAGATTATTGAGCAGAGAAGATTCTATTGAGAAAAAAGCCCATTATCTGGAAAAGAAAGAGTATGAGGTAAATCAGAAGAAGGAAGAGTTTGACAATAAAAATAAAGAATTAAGCGGGATATTAAATAAAGAAATATTAAGGCTGGAAGCTATAGCCGAACTGACAAAAGAGGAAGCAAAAGCAATTCTGATGAAGAAGATAGAAGATGAAGCCAAATATGAATCCGTAAAGGCATTAAAAAACATAGAAGCAAAGTTAAAAGAAGATTCGGATACAATTGCAAAGAAAATAATTTCTCAATCCATACAGAGATGTGCCCTTGATCATGTGAGTGAAACAACAGTATCGGTTGTTAATTTGCCCAATGATGAAATGAAAGGCAGAATAATAGGAAGAGAAGGCAGGAATATCAGAATTTTTGAAAACCTTACGGGTATAAACATAATTGTTGATGATACTCCGGAAGCCGTAATTCTGTCTTCATTTGACCCTGTACGAAGAGAAATTGCTAGGGTAACACTGGAAAGTCTAATAATGGACGGTAGAATCCATCCGGCAAGAATTGAAGAGATGTATGAGAAAGCAAGTAAGATTGTTAATAATGAGATAAAAGTGGAAGGCGAACAGGCTGTTTTTGATGCAGGAATATCCGAATTAAATCCCGGTATAGTAAAAGTACTGGGGAGATTGAAGTATAGAACCAGCTACGGACAAAATGTACTGCTGCATTCTAAAGAGGTTGCATATATTGCTGGAATAATTGCATCTGAGCTGGGTATGAATATTAAAAAAGCAAAGAGAGCGGGGCTGCTACATGATATCGGTAAGGCTCTTACTCATGATATTGAAGGATCCCATGCAATAATAGGTGCAGAGCTTGCAAAAAGGTTAGATGAAGATGAGGAAATCTGCCATTCAATTAAAGCGCATCATAATGAGATAGAAGCCAACACAGTACTGGATGTAATCATACAGGCGGCAGACCAGATATCTGGAGGAAGACCCGGTGCGAGAAGGGAAACTCTTGAGAGCTATGTAAAAAGGCTGGAAAGTCTGGAAAAAATTGCTACAGAATTTAAAGGTATAGAAAAAGCTTATGCTATACAGGCTGGAAGAGAGATAAGAGTAATGGTTAAACCTGAAGAGGTAAATGAAGAAATGTCAATTGTTATTGCAAAGGATATTGCACGGGAAATAGAAAAAGAAATGGAATACCCGGGGCAGATAAAAGTAACTGTCATAAGAGAAAGCAGAGCAGTTGAATATGCAAAATAGTTCCGATTTAAAAAAATTTCTCTCTGAGCTTAATATAAAAGACTCACTGAATATTGAAGAAGATCTTGGAGATGGGTATGTAAGATTAAAAATTTCAGAAGCTGAAAGAAGGCAGGCTCTCCAGGATATAAACTGTGTGGAAGACATAATAGTGGAATTACTGCGAAACAGCAGGGATGCAGGCAGTAAAAATATATTTATCGGAACTAAAAAGATAGAAGACAAAAGAAGAAAGATATATTTTGTAGATGATGGATTCGGAATACCTCCAAGACTTCAAAATCTTATTTTCCAGTCACGGGTAACGTCCAAATTAGAGAATGGGATAAAAGATTCTTACGGGTTTCACGGTAGGGGAATGGCTTTATTTTCGATAAAGTTAAATGTAGATGAAATAAAAATAATTTTTTCTGACCGGTTAAAAGGCGCATCATTTTATCTGGATATAGATCTAAAAAAAATTCCTGAGAAAAAGGACCAGTCTATTATGCCGCAGATAATTAAAATGGATGGGGATTTAAGTATAATCGGCGGTGTAACTAATATAATAAAAACTATAATAGAGTTTCAACTGCAGAACAGGAACATAAATTTTTTTTATGGCAGTCCTACCCAGATACTTGCAACCATGAGGGAAATCGTAAAAAAAAATGATAATTATAAAAATTACCCGAAATTTGACAGGTGGGATGAACTAATCAATTATGTAAGTAAGAATAACATAAAAGTAACTGAAATTCCGTTACTTACTGATAATTATAATCTTATGGAAATAGTTTCTAAGGATATATTTAATATGGATATATCCCAGAGGGGCATACAGAGAATTATATATAACGAAATTAATGAGCTTAAACCTCTGGCAATCTCTCCGGACGGCATTTTTAAGGAACAAATTAGTAGTCAATATGGAAATAGACCAGAAAACAGACGTGATAAAAAATTAACGCTTTACGATGAATCAAGATTGGCGAACAGGTTCAAAGATGAAGAAATAAGATGTATAATTGATACAGTAGAAAAAAAGATTGAAGAATTAGGTAGTAAATATTTTATTACTACCGGTGAAAATATAGAATGCAAGAAGACAAATAACACTATAAAATTATCGGTTGAATTGAAGCAAAAAGAATAATAATTTGATAGCAAATAAATAATATGGAAGATAATATTAAATTGCTGAAAGTTTCTTCAAAATCAAAACCCAATTCAGTGGCTGGCGCAATAGCAGGAGTGATTAGAAGCAGTTCAAGAGTTCAGATACAGACTATTGGCGCGGGAGCATTAAATCAGGCTATTAAAGGTATTGCCATAGCAAGGGGATTTATAGCTCCTACAGGCCAGGAATTAATATGTATACCGTATTTTAAAGATATCGATGTTAACGGGGAAGTAAAAACTGCTATTGTACTTACTATTGAATCCAAATAATTTTTTGATTATTATCATAAAAACAGCCTTTTTAAATTTATTTATATCATTTTAAATTAAGGATATTCATACTCATGAAAGCATATATTGAGACTTTCGGATGTCAGATGAATGAAAGTGACTCGGAAAGAATCATGTATCTGCTTGAAAACCAAGGATATGAAAAAACTAATGACATATCAGACTCTGATATTATTATTCTTAATACATGTACCGTTAGAGAGAAAGCCAGAAACAAGCTGTACGGTCATATCGGGAATTTAAAAAAAATAAAGTACAAAAGAAAGGATGTCTTAATCTGTATAGGAGGTTGTGCCTCCCAGGATTTAAAGGAAAAAATAATAGAGGATTTTCCTTTTGTTGATGTCGTTTTTGGCACCCTGAATATACCGGAATTTCCGGAACTGATAAAAAGAAGAACATTAACCGGCAAAAGTATATGTTCTGTAAAAACAGGCGGTTTTGACCCGGATGCCCTCAAAGTTAGGAGAATATGCAGATTCAAGGCACTCATACCGATAATTATCGGTTGTAATAATTATTGTTCATACTGCATAGTCCCGATGGTCAGGGGAAGTGAAAAATCAATTGAGCCGGAAAAAATCATTAAAAATGTTAAAGAGCTTGTAATGCAGGGAGTTGTTGAGATAGCACTTCTTGGCCAGAATGTAAATTCTTATGGGAAAGATCTAAAACAGACCTGTACTTTTTCCGGACTGCTTGGGGAAGTATCAAAAATAGAAGGTTTAGAAAGAATAAGATTTATGACTTCACATCCTAAAGATTTTTCAAAAGATCTTATCGATATTATAAGAGACAGGGATAATATCACAAAGCATATTCACCTGCCTCTTCAGGCAGGGTCTGATAAAACTTTAAAAGAAATGAACAGGAATTACACTGTAAAGGATTATCTTGATATTATAGAAAGTATAAGAGAAAAAATTCCCCGGTGTACTATTACAACCGATATAATAGTAGGTTTCCCCGGAGAGAGGAGAAAAGATTTTCTTGATACGCTGGATTTGGTAAAAAAGGTAAGATTTAACAGGGCTTTTACGTTTGTATATTCTCCGAGGGCAGGAACCAGGGCAGCAAAAATGGAAGATAAAATACAGCCTGGAGAAAAACGAAAATGGTTTAAAGAATTACTTGAAGTTCAAAACAGTATTTCATATGAGGAAAATAAGAAGCTTGCTGGAAAGAAGTTTAAAGTGCTGGTTGAAGGTAAAAGTGCGAAAGGCGGTGGAATGCTGGAGGGGAGAATGGATGATAATACGATTGTAAATTTTAAAGGAAGCAGTACCCTTACTGGAAGAATGGTCCCTGTTATAATAACAGGAGTAAAAACATTTTATCTTAAAGGGGAACTGGATTATAAAGAAGATTAAAAATAGGGTAATTAAATTATGATAAAAATTGAAGATATTGGAAAATCAGAATTTAAACATATTAAAAATTTACTGCAAGAAAATAGTATAGATCTGGATAAATTATCCGGATACCTTAAAAAATTAAAAAAAATTATTGTTATATGCGGGCCAACATGTGCTGGCAAGAGCAAAACCGGCATAGTTTTGGCAAAATTACTGAATACGGATATTATATCAATGGATTCCATGCAGATTTATAAAGGAATGAATATAGGGACCGATAAATATAATATTGAAAATTACGGCATAAAACAGTATATGATCGATATATTTGACCCGGATCACAATCTAAGCGTTGTGGAATTCAAGGAATTATGCGACGAGATAATTAAAAAGAATTTTTTTGCTTTTAATAAGATCCCCCTGTTGGTGGGAGGTTCCGGTCTTTATATTAGAAGTGTAATAAAAGGAATTGATAACATACCGGATGAGAGCAAAGAGGTAAGGGAGAAGCTAAAAGAGGAAATTAAAAAAAATGGGATAAAAAAATATTATTTAAAATTAAAAAAAATAGATAAAGAGTATGCGGAAAAAATAAGTGAAAATGACCTGAGAAGAATAATAAGGGCGCTCGAAGTATATGAAACTACAGGTCTGCCATTTTCCAATTTTCAAAATACCTGGAATAATAAAAAAAAAGCCTACGACGCTATTTTAATTGGAATTAAAATGGATAGAAGTAAGCTTTACAGACACATTGAAGACAGGGTGGAAAAAATGTTTGCCGGTGGGCTGGGATATGAAGTGAAAGAGCTTGTTGAAAAAGGATATAAAAACTGCCGCAGTATCAGGCAGGCAGTAGGGTATAAAGAAGTACTAAGTTACTTAAACGGGGATGCAACTCTTGAAGGCTGCATTAACGAGGTTAAAAAAAACACCAGAAGGCTGGCAAAAAAGCAGATGACATGGTTTAACTCTGAACCAAATATTAATTGGATAAGAGCAGACAATTATGATAACATTTTTAACCTGACAGTAGATATTTTTAAAATAATTAAAAATGAGTGTTTACAATGATAAAAATTGAATTTTCAAAATTAAACGGCCAGGGTAATGATTTTATATTGATGGATGCTACGGTTAAAAAAATAAGCCTCTCGAAAGCGCAGATTATTGAAATGTGCAACAGGAATTTTGGTATTGGGGCCGACGGAATTATACTGGTAAAAAAATCAAATACATCTGATTTAAAGATGGAGTTATATAATATGGACGGTTCAATCGCAGAAATGTGCGGAAACGGCATAAGATGTATGGCAAGATTTGCTTACGAAAAAAAACTTATAAGAAATAAAAAATTAAGAATCGAGACACTTGCAGGAATAAAAGAAATTATCCTTGAGATTGAAAATAAAAAAGTTGGGAATATAAACGTTAACATGGGTATCCCTGAATTCAGTCCTGAAAAAATTCCGGTAAAAATAAAAAATAAAGATGGAGTCTTTAATCATAAAATAATAATAGGTTCAAAAAGGTTTTTTATTAACTGTGTTTCTATGGGTAATCCACATTGTGTAATATTCCTTGAAGATAGTGAGAATATTGAAACCTTTCCGATAAGTAAATGGGGCCCAATGCTTGAAAACCACAGTATTTTTCCAAATAAAACAAATGTAGAATTCGTAAGGATTAAAAACAGCAGGGAGCTGGATATGAGAGTCTGGGAAAGGGGAGTGGGGGAAACACTTGCCTGTGGAACCGGTACATGCGCGGCAGCTGTTTGTGCATTTAAATTAAAGAAAATAAATGGAAATAGATTAGATGTCAAACTGCCGGGAGGGAAATTGAATGTCTTCTGGAATACTTCCGATTTAAATGTTTATCTGGAGGGCGAAATTAATTATAAATTTGACGGTATTTATTTTCTATAAAAAATATAAAATTTTATTATTATTATTATTATTTATAAAATTAAAATAAATTATAAAAGTTAAATCATAACATTATAAAGTCAAATTATAAAAGATAGGGATAAAATGCATTTTAAAGAATCGGAAAGATTAAGGTCTCTGCCGCATTATTTATTTGCAGAAATTGACAGAATCATAAATAAGAAAAAAGAAGAAGGGCTGGATGTAATAAGTCTTGGTATAGGTGATCCGGATATTCCGACACCGGCAGAAGTCATTGATACGTTATGCAGAGAGGCAAATAATCCTGAAAATCACAGATATCCTTCAAGTTATGGTTTAATGTTATTTAAAGAATCAGTTGCAAAGTTTTATTATGAAAGATTTAATGTGACGCTTGATCCTGACAAAGAAGTCATACCGCTTATAGGTTCAAAAGAGGGGATACCTGTTATTTCATATACTTATATAAATCCGGGGGATTATGTGATTATTACCGACCCTTCATATCTGATGTATAAAATCAGCACAATTTTTGCCGGAGGAATACCACATATGATTCCTATAAAAGAAGAAGGAAATTATTTATTTAATGTGGGTAGTATTGATAAGAATATTGCCGATAAAGCAAAAATTTTATTTTTTAATTATCCAAATAATCCAACATCAGCAACCTGTGACAGGAGCTTTTTCGAAAAAGTAGTTTCTTTCGCTAAAAAGAATAATGTGATTATATGCCACGACAATGCATACTCGGATACATACTGGGGTGAAAACAAACCAATGAGTTTCTTAAATGCTGGCGAGTCAAAGGATGTAGGGATAGAAATAAATTCATTTTCAAAGACCTTTAATATGACAGGGTGGAGAATAGGTTATGCGGTAGGTAATATGGAAATTATCGAGAGCATGGGTAAGTATAAGACCAATGTTGACTCAGGAGTATTTAACGCAGTCCAGTACGCAGCAGCGAAAGCATTTGATAATTACACTAAGCATACAGCATATAATAACGCAATTTATAATGATAGAAGAATAATGGTTAAAAAAATGCTGGATAGCATAGGAATTGATTATTATGATTCCAATGCTACCATATATATATGGGCAAAAGTTCCGGAAGGGTTTACATCCGGGACATTTTCTAAGATGGTACTGGAAAAAGCTGATGTAGTTGTAACTCCGGGCAGTGAATTTGGAAAGTATGGTGAAGGTTATTTTAGGATCTCACTGACTATAAATGACATCAGACTGGAAGAGGCATTAAACAGAATAGTGGATATTTTATAAAATATTTAAAGCAGGCTCTAAAAGAATTTTTTTTGATTTATTTTTTTATTTTTTATGATAAAAGAAAAAGCCCTATTAATTTTTGCCAGCTTTGACAGATTTAAAATAAGTACGAAGGGGAAGCCGGCATACTCAGCAGCTTCTAATGAAAATATAGAAGAATTAAAAAATCTTGCCTTTAGTGCAGGTGCTGAAGTTGAGGATGTCCTGTATTCCAGGCATGATAAGCCTGATCCAAAGTATTTTATAGGTAAAGGTAAACTTGAAGAAGCCAGGATTATTGTAGAGAGCAAGGACATAGAACTGGTTATTTTTGATGATGAAATAACACCTACCCAGCAGAGAAATCTTCAGTTAAAACTAAATACTAAAGTAATTGACAGAACTGCATTGATTCTGGATATTTTTGCCCAGAGAGCCCACAGCAGTGAAGGTAAAATACAGGTAGAGCTGGCTCAATTAAATTACCTTCTTCCCAGATTAACGGGAAAAGGAGTGGAACTGTCAAGATTGGGCGGAGGTATTGGTACAAGAGGCCCCGGTGAGACAAAGCTTGAGGTTGACAGAAGAAAAATCAGGAAAAGAATAAGCCAGCTTAAAAACAAAATATATCAGATAGGGGTACAGAGAGACATACAGAGGAAGAGAAGAGAAGAAAGAAATGGACATATTGCATATTCAGAAAGTAATCCGATAC
>CAZLME010000063.1:1592-8677 GCA_964560595.1 uncultured Actinomycetota bacterium | reverse complement strand
ATTTTATTTCCTTTTGTTGTGATTAAATTGTTTTATTATTGGTTATGTTAAATCCTCTATAGAATTATAACATATACATTCAACTTAATGTATATGTTTATTTTAAGACACAAAACTAGAATATTAGGTATTGTTAAATATCCACCAATCCAAGGAAATATTTATTATCATACCACTGTACATATTTCTGTGTATAGTTTAGCATAAACCATATTATTTATAAACTCCTGGCCCCCAAACCCCGGGTTTACAGTCATAATCAATACCATATCCACAAGATGCAATACATTTTCTATATAACATAAGGGTGTTGAAGGATTTAAAGCTACTGCCGCTTTTTTCCCTGCCTGTTTTATGTAGTTCAGCGTACGGTCAAGGTGCTGGCATTCTTCGACCTGAACATTTATAAGGTCGGCTCCGCTTTCAATGAAACTATCAAGCAGCCTGTCAGGTTCTTTAATCATAAGGTGCACATCCATAAAAAGTCTGGTTTCATTTCTTATACATTTTATGACAGGCGGACCGATAGTTATATTGGGTACAAAGTTACCATCCATAACATCTATATGAAGCATTTCTGCTCCGGCATTCTCAATTTTCTTGATTTCATGGGCGAGGTTTGCAAGGTTACTATTTAAAATAGAGGCAGAAATTTTTATTAAATTATCATTATTTTTCATAACCTTTTATCCTTTCTCTAGTTTCAATATGGATTATAGCACAAAATTAAAGTGAATTTATTATTTAAAAATGAACTTTCTTAGATATTATGTTATATCTCAAAAAAAACTTGGCATTTTTTAATAATTTTAGTATATTCTAAATACAATTTTTTTTGGTGTTGTTTGAAAATTTAGAATTCCATAGTAAATTTTCGGGGACAGGTGAAATTCCTTACCGGCGGTTAAAGTCCGCAACCCTGCCATTATGGCAGGTTGACTTAGTGAAATTCTAAGACCGACAGTTACAGTCTGGATGGGAGAAAATTTGTGACTTTAGTAATATCAAGCCATGGATTTTTTCCATGGCTTTTTATTTAATGGACACTTTTAACCGGTACAATATTTTAAACATGGATGATTTTAGCAAAGAAGATCTATATTACATGAAACAGGCCGTAAGGCTTGCTGAAAAAGGAAGAGGGAAAACTAATCCCAATCCCATGGTTGGTACGATTATTGTAAAAGACGGCAATGTTATCTCATCGGGTTACCACTGCAGGGCGGGACTCCCTCATGCTGAAATAGAAGCCATAGAAAACTGCAAACAGCCCCTTAGCAATTCGACAATGTATGTAACACTTGAACCATGCACCTTTCAGGGTAAAACACCGCCGTGCACCAGGGAAATCATGAAACATAATTTTAAAGAAATAATAATCGGCTGTATTGACCCGAACCCCCTGGTTAATGGAAAAGGTATTAAAGCTTTAAAAAAAGCTGGGCTGAAAGTAAAAAGCGGGCTTTTAAAAGATAAGATAGAGCACCAGAATGAAGTATTTTTTAAACAAATTAAGACTGGCATCCCCTTTGTTTGCCGTAAAATAGCCTCCAGCATCGATGGTAAATTAGCTGCAAAAACCTCTGATTCAAAATGGATAACATCGGAAAAATCAAGGACCCGGGTTCAAAAAATCCGTAGAGAATACGGCTGTATATTAACCGGAATAAATACTGTTTTAAATGACAATCCATATCTTTTACCCAGAAAAAATCTAAGTGAGCCTATAACAAAAATGGATCTTCCGTTAAATAGAAAATTCTACAGGGTTGTTCTTGATAGCAATCTTAGAATTGACCTGGATTCTAATATTGTTAAAACTTCTAATCTGGCAAAAACCATAATCTTTATAAACGAAAAAAGTGCACCAGGACTTAAAGAAAAAATGAAAAGCCTGCAGTATAATAATATTGATGTCCTTCCGGTAAAAAGTGACCCGGTAACTAAAACAGGCCTTGATATACTCCGGATACTTAAGATTCTCTATAATAAATATCAGATAACATCCGTACTCCTGGAATGTGGCTCAACCCTTGCCGGTTCTTTTTTAAAGAGAAATTTAATTGATAAATTAATTTTTTATCTTGCTCCTAAAATCATAGGCGGAGACAGTGACTACGATATGTTTGCTGGTATTTGTGTAAATAAAATAAAAGAATGTATAAACTTAAGATTTGAAAATATAAAAAGGGTCGGCAATGATATTGCTGTCACTGCTTACCCCATAAAAAATAAAAACAGGTAAAAGGATTCGGGAAATGTTCACAGGCATAATAAAAGAAATCGGCAGAATAATTAAAATTAAAGATAAAACCTTTGATAAGGAAATAGAGATCCAATGCCGTAAAATCTTAAAAGATATAGATAAAGGCGACTCCATAGCTGTAAACGGTGTCTGCCTTACGGTCACAGATACAGGAAGTCAGAGTTTTTCCTGTGACGCTTCCTTTAAAACTCTGGATAATACTTCCTTAAAGTACCTTAAAATAAACGATCCGGTCAATCTGGAAAGCTCACTTACCGCTTCAGATAAGCTTGGGGGTCATTCTGTAAACGGCCATGTAGATTGCACGGCAAAAATCTTAAAGATCTCTAAAATTGGGAGCTCTCATATAATTAGCCTGGAACTTTCTCCCGGTATTCGTGATTTTATAGTTCCGAACGGTTCAGTTGCTATTGACGGTATAAGCCTCACCATATCAGAGGTTAAAAATGATAATTTCAGCGTGGTAATCATACCCTATACCTTTGAAAATACAAATCTTTCAGGAAAGCATAAAGGCGATATAGTAAATATTGAGATAGATATGCTGGCCCGCTATGCAATAAATTTTTTAAAATCCAGCAGGATTTCAAATATAGATTCTCAGGAATTAAAAGACAAAATACTTAAGGAGAAATTAAAAGAACATGGATTCACAGAATAAAAGCAAATATTTTTACCCTGTAGAAAATATAACCGGCGATATAAAGAAGGGAGAAATAATAATTATTGTTGATGACAAATCGCCCAATAATGAAGGTGTATTCTTCCAGGCTGCAGAAAAAGTAACACAGGATTCAATTAATTTTTTTATAACTCATGCCAGAGGTTTGATTTTTCTTCCCTGCGAAAGAGAAAGATTAAATCAGTTAAAGATACCGGTCATTAACTGGGAGGGAAAATCTCCTTCCGGTGATGCCAGGACTCTGGCTGTTTCCATAAATGCAAAATCAGTAACCAGCAGTGGAATTTCTGCTGGTGACAGGGTAAAAACAATAAGAACTTTTATTAACCCCGATACCAGACCGGAAGATATATCCATGCCAGGAAATATATTCCCGCTGTGCTCGCATAGCGGCGGCATTCTTATTAGAGCCGGGCATACAGAGGCAGCAGTTGATCTTGCAAGAATAGCCGGGCTATATCCTGCCGGAATCATATGCGAGGTTATAAGAGAAGACGGGGAGGCAGCTCTTCTTCCTGATTTGATAGAAATATCAAAAAAATTTGGCTTAAAGATCATAACAATAGAAGAATTAATAAGATTCAGAAAAAGAAAAGAAAAACTTATTGAAAAAGTAGCCGAAGTAAACCTTCCCACAAAATGGAGTGAATTTAAAGTTATTACTTACCGGTCAACTATAAACCCTGAATTTCACATCGCTTTTATTAAGGGGAAAATCAGGGGGAAAAAGGATGTACTTGTAAGGGTGCACTCGCAGTGCCTTACAGGCGATACATTTGGTTCAACAAGATGTGATTGCGGGGAACAGCTGGATAAAGCCTTTAGAAAAATAAATAAAAAAGGTTCCGGAGTGTTACTTTATATGTCTCAGGAAGGAAGAGGAATAGGGCTTTGCAATAAAATGAAAGCCTACGAACTTCAGGAAAAAGGGCTTGATACCGTTGAGGCGAATTTATACCTGGGTTTTGATGCTGATTTAAGAGATTACGGTATAGGTGCCCAGATACTTTCCGATCTGGGTCTGTCCACTATACACCTTATGACTAACAATCCAAAAAAAATAGTAGGTCTTGAAGGTTACGGTCTTAAAATAACCAGAAGGATACCTCTGGCAATCCGCCCCAATAAAAATAATAAAAGATATTTATCTACAAAAAAAAGTAAATTAAATCATATGTTATGATAAAAAATAAAAAGGAGAAAATCATGAAGAAGTATGAAGGCAAACTGAATGCAGAAGAACTTAAATTTGGAATAGTCGCGAGCAGGTATAATGATTTTATAACATCAAAATTGCTGGATGGTGCGCTGGACTGCCTTAAAAGACACGGATGTGAAGACAATAACATAGACATAGCCTGGGTGCCCGGCGCATTTGAGATTCCTTCAGCAGTAAAAATTATGGCTGAATCAAAAAAATATGATTCTATCATCTGCCTTGGTGCAGTTATAAAGGGGGAATCTTCACATAACCATTATATCGCCAGTGAAGCCATTAAAGGAGTCGCCAAAATCAGCCTGGATACAAATACCCCGGTTGCCTTTGGAGTCATAACGCCCGACAGCCTTGAACAGGCTATTGAAAGAGCAGGAACAAGGAAAGGAAATAAGGGCTGGGAAGCAGCACTGAGCGCTATTGAAATGGCGAATTTATTTAGAGAAATAAAATCATAAAATAAATAATAGGTTAATTTTTATTTACTCAAATTTTTTTATGTTGTATACTTTTAAAACATAAATAAATTGTAAATCTAATTAAAAATTAACGGCTAAGCGTTTTAAAGCAAATAATTTTTATTTTTTTAAATGCCAATAAGTGCCAGAGAGAGTTTAAATAAATTAGACAGGGAAGTTATTAGCTGCAAAAAGTGTTTGGATCTGGTAGAAGCAGGAAAGCGTCCCGTTCCGGGCAAAGGTGCATCCAAAGCAAACATAATGATAGTAAGTACGTTTCCGCTTATAAATAAACTTGAAGATAAAAATGCTTCTTCCGGGCTAAATAATCAGAATGAATTATTAGTAAAAATATTTGAGAGAACAGGGCTGTCTCTTGTCAGGGATACTTATATTACTCATCTTATTAAGTGTCCACCAATAAAACCCGAAAAAAAAATGGGGGGTTCCCCTGCAAAAAAAACAAAACCCCTGAAAAAACATATAGATAACTGTATTTTATACTTGACCAGAGAAATCTCGATAATTACGCCTCATATCATTGTTTCACTGGGTCTTGATGTGTCTAATATTCTTTTAGAGAAATATTTCTCAATAGAAAAGAAATACAGGGATATAGAAAAAATACATATGAAGATATTTGAAAATCCCTCTTTTAAACTGGTTCCCTTTTTTGATCCACAGGATGTTATTACAAGCAAAACCGTCAGCGAAGAAAAATTTTTAAAAGATTTTGAATCCCTTTCCAAATTCTTAAAAATGGTTTGACAGATAAGTTCATAAGTTCCCAGAGGTCAATCTTCAACAAGATATATTTTTATTTTTCTCCTGCCATACCCAAAGCAATCTTCATAAGTTTCAAAACAGAGGTCAACCCTATTGCCCCTTATCCACCCACCGGTATCAGCGGCCAGTGCTTCCCCGTAACCCGGTACATAAAGTTTCGTACCCAGAGGAATGATTCTCGGGTCAACGGCAACTATACCTTTTCTTGCTCTCAGTCCTATGGCCGTTATACCATTTCCATTTATATCATTACCGCCCTTTCCAAAAGCATAGTATGCCGTAGCGACCATGTCCCATTCGCCAACCAGAGTAAGACCGGGAGGCTGGACCATTGCTATTCTTTTTTTTATTTCACTTAAAAGATTCTGGATCTCTCCTTTTTCACTTCTTGCTTTCTCAAGCAGGATTTTATTTTCTTCGATACTCTTCAGCAGCTCTTCTTCTTCTTCTTCTATCACATCCCTGGCATTTTCAATTTCCTTCTTTTTCTCCTCAGACTTGCGGGAAATCCTATCATATTCTTCTTTTTCAAAACGTAATTGTTCTATTAAGTCTGCCTGGCTTTCCATAATACTTTTAAAAAGATAAAGATTGTTTATGACTTCATTCAAATTCCCGGCAGTAAGTATAAGTTTCGCTACATCATCATTCGCGTATTTGTATGAAAAAACAATTTTTTCTTTAAGTGCATTTTTCTTACTTTCAATACTATTCATTAATTCACTTTTAGCTTTATTAAGTTTATCAAGCTCGTCTTCAAGTATGCCAAGTTCTTCATTTAATGACTTAAGTTTATTCCTTTTATTTTCAACTTCAATTTCGGAAGCAAGTATTCCTTCCAGTAAATTTTCCTCATCCTGATTTAACCGTGCAATTGCATTTCCCAGTTCTTTTAATGTGATGGCATATATTTTTCCCGGCAAGACAACCGGAGAAGAAATTAAGATTAAAAGGGCAATAATTGTAATTACTGCCCTTCCTAAAAGATTTATTTTTAATTTTTTTAACATCTATCTTTTACATATTTATTATAATTTAATTTCCCATCTCTTATAAAATAATCAAAATAAGCGACAGGGCTATTGCACAGGAGTCCTTATAAGAAAATATTCTATTATATTTATTCATATTTTTATAGAATTAATTAATTTTGCATATCTTTAAATAATAATATATAAATTATAAGCTTAAAATAATTTTAATTCTTGATGTTCCCATTGGCCCTTGACTAGATATATCATGGGTAATCATGTTTACCCGGAAAATCTATAATGCCCTGTTATAATTTTCTCTTTTAGAATGTTCTTCTCAACCGTATATCCGGGTTCATCAATATAATTGTAAATAACTTTTGGGATTCCGTCTCTTGTTGTGCTATCTGAAACAATTCCGGCATTATCGGTATATCCGTCCCCGTTCATATCAAAAAAAACTACATCTCCTGGAAGCCACCGGTTTAAGTTGTTTACATCTGAAGCTTCAAATACAATACCCAGAGACTTAGCATTCCTCCTGAAAAAAACCTCGAGGTTTTGAATTCTTCTATAATCAATATCCGAATCACATACAGTCTGGCCCCAGATTTTTTTTAATGGATACTGGTCAAAGTTTTCCTTTATGTCTTCATGCACAAGTTCCCTTAAATCAAAACCTGCTTCCCTAAAAGCTCTGGCTATA
>CAZLME010000063.1:0-1582 GCA_964560595.1 uncultured Actinomycetota bacterium | reverse complement strand
TCTGTGCTTATTGCCAGATTTTCGGGAGGGTCTCCACCCTGGTAATAATTTGGCTCATTTTCCTCCAGAATAATATTTCTGGCAGGTTTCTCAAGCTGCTTTCTGGCGCCAAGTAAAATATCTTTCTGATTGTTTATTCCGTCATTATCCTCATCTCCGGCGATACCTATATTATCCATATCTATTAATCTAAACCTTGGAAGCTCATCTGTAAGTGCTGTGGGTGGTTTATACTCTTTCTTAAAGGAAAATTCATTTATGCTTATAATTACTGCTATTACTATAATAAGAATCAGTATAATAATTAAAAAATGTTTAATATTAAATCTTTTTTTATTTTTTTCTAAGTCTTCCAAAGTTATATAGAAGTAAAAAAATGAAGATATTTTAAAAAATAAATTCTGTTATCTTATAATCCATAAAAGGCATGCTAACATTTATTATTTTTAAGAAATACAGTACAACAGTAACTATTATAATAAAGGAATAAAAAGTTATGTAAATATATAAAAACCAGGGGAACACAATTTTTTGTACTGCTTCTGCTACAGGTTTTTTAAAGATTTGTACAATAATTCTAAAAATATTCAATAATAGAAATATCAGAGTAGTCGATACTGTAATTAGTAATATTATGTTAACTGCTCCTATCTGTAAAAAATCTGCATTAAAATACTTAATAAATGGCTCGATATAGTAAATGAATCCAAGCCAGGATAATAATATTACTATCAGATTTACCCCTACATATTTGTTAATCCTTCCCAGTCCTCTTATACTGTTTATATAATCATCACCTGTGTTTTTTTCAACACTGCTTAAAATGCTGTACAGGGGCATAAAACTGGTTAGTATCAGGAAAATATTTACAAAATTAAATAAATTCATTGAAAGCCTGGTTATAATTCCTGTTGAAAACATTGAAATATTAAGTAAAAAAAAGCTGATAAAAAATAAAAACAGAAATGATATTATTCTTCTTATACTTTTTGTTTTAATTGCCCCGATATTCCCTGCCAGCAGACAAACACCGGTTATCACTATTAAAAAGGCAGACAGGTAAATATTATTTTTTTCTATAAAATAATTAAATGGGATGCTTAGTTTTAAAAACATGAATATTCCAACAGGAAAATATAAAAACCATATAACAGCATTGGATGCAAAATCGCTTCTCTTTATCATTTTCATGTATGGCCCCTGAAAAGGAAACAGGAAAAAATACTGGTAAAGAGCAATTCCAAAAATAATGAGCCCCAGAACAGTCAGCGGGTTTGTAATATATTCTGCCTGTAAGATTTTATTAAAATTTCTAAAATCAGTAACACCTAACAATAATGAGAAGCTGAAAAAAAATAAAATAACAGTCAGGATCGGTCTTAAAAAATATCCAATTACATATAGACCGATTCTATCAACCTTTGAATTAAAAGCAGACACCAATTGGAATATTGTTAATATGAATAAAGAGAGACTTGTAAATATTAAAAGGAAATTCCTGCTCATAATTAAAAATAAAGCACAGACAATCGAAAAAATAAAAAGGATAAGTATCTTAATAAAATTATCATTGTCTTTTTGA
>CAZLME010000062.1:0-8903 GCA_964560595.1 uncultured Actinomycetota bacterium | reverse complement strand
AAAAAAAACTCATTCAATATACACATATGGATTATTTGACCGGTTTATATAATATCAGATACCTGAATAAAAGATTGAGTGAGGAGATAAGCAGGGGAAGAAGAAAAGAAGAGAAAATTGCAATTATAATGTTTGATATCGATAATTTTAAAAAATTTAACGATAACTACGGCCATGAAAGCGGGAATAAATTACTTAAAAAACTGGGTGGCATTATCCGTAAAAACATAAGAAAGGGAGTTGATCTTGGATTCAGGTTTGGCGGCGATGAGTTCTTAATAATAGTGAATCAGGCTGAGGACAATATTGCTTTTGAAATCGCTTCCCGGATAAGGGAAAATTTTTTAAAACTGAATTATGATAACCTGGACATGAGTATGGGTATTGAGTATTATACGGATAGCTGCGGTATTAAAAATTTAATTACTAGGGCCGATAAAAAAATTTATATGGCTAAAAAATCCAATGAAAAAATAATAAAATAAAAATAGCAGAATAAAAAGTGCCTTAAGCCTGTTAAAATCAAATTCATTTTAATATAATAAACTCTTGATACTGGAAGAGTTTTTATTATTTATAAGGAAGATTATTTAGTATGAAGATTAAAAGGGATAGCAATTTAATAAATAAAACTGCAAAAATAATATCATATATTTTTGATGGCTCATTTATTTCTATACCTATTTTTTTAATTATATGTTTAATGGTTATAGATAATAAGATGGAGGCAATTAGCTGGGCTTTTATCTGCCTGCTGTTCGGAACAGTGATTCCGTACATCTACATATGTTTATTATTTAGAAAAAAAGAAATAAATGATATGCATATACCCGAAAAAGAGGATAGGGCAAAACCGCTGCTTCTATCCTGTGTAAGCTATATTGCATGTTTTGCTGTCCTGTATGTTTTGGATGGACCCCTGTTTTTAAAATCATTGTTTGCGGTAATCGTGGTTTCCACTATTATTTTTACTGTTATTACTTATTTCTGGAAAATCAGCCTTCACAGCAGCTGGATAACTTTTGTTGTCATTACATTTAATATTTTATTTGGCAGATGGATGCTTCTTATGATCCCGCTTATTCCCGTAATAGGGTGGGCAAGAGTGAGGATAAAGAAGCACACAGTTAATCAGGTTATTTTTGGGGTGGGTATTTCAAGTTTAACGAGTTTTTTAATTTATTATAATTACGGTTTTATTAGTTTATTTTAAATGTCGTATTTATTTAATGTTTAACTTACTGATTAAAAATAATTTTATAGATCATAAACGCTCAATAGCTTTATGGAGCCAGTAGAAAGCAAATAATTCTATAAATGAAAAGATAGCAGCAATTATGGAAGGTAATATCAAGTACCTGCTTATAAGCCCGGTTGCTTTTTTTGAAAATCGTGGGATCAGCAGTATGACTACCAGATTAATAAAATAAAAAGTAAAAAGAATTGATAGTGCAGTTAAATAATAATAGAAATAACCAAGAAAAATAAACCTGGCCAGTGTAACGGTAATGAAAAGTGCAAGCAGCAGAATATAGATTATAAACTTAAGCGGATTTTTAAATATTTTTTCTGATCCTGGATACTTATAATATTGAAATGTAAAAACAGGGTAGAGCATAATTACAATAGACGAACCACAAAAGACTCCTGTTATAAACCGCATGTTATTATTGGTGTTATAAAGTCCAAAATTTGATGCAATGCCATCGATAACGAAAGATAATAAAAAAATGGCAAGGATTATAAGGATATAAGCAGGAGGAAGATCGCTTTCCTTCTTTCTAAACATTATAAATAAAATAATTGCTGTAATAAGAAACCCTGCATAAAAACCGCTGCACCTGGAACAAACAGGCAGGGTTATATTTCCGATAAGGAGACTTCTTGAAGATAATTGATGGCATACTGAAAAGCCCAGAGTTTCTATTAGAGAATTAATCACCGGTATTTTTTAGTCCTTTCATTATTTTACCATATTATATTTTCAATTATAAAAGTTATTAATAGCGGTAATATACGACTACTGCCTTATAACTTTTAAATAAAATTATAGTTTTATATCTGTAATATTGATAGAATTAATCATATTATTTTCTTATTATAAAGTATTTAAAGTAACGAAAGAAAGGTTATTTTATGGTATGTGATTTTCATACTCATACTTTTTTTTCTGATGGGGTACACAGTCCTATTGAGCTTATAAGGTTTGCAGTTGCCTGTGGATACCGTTGTATAGCTCTGACAGATCATGCAAGTTATTCTAATCTTGATTTTATAATATCGAGAGTAAAAAAAGACTGCGAGCTTGCAGAAAAATACTGGAATATAAAAGTGATTCCGGGGGTAGAATTAACCAATATTCCTTCTAAAAGTATAAATGATATGGCCAGAACAGCCAGGGAACTTGGGGCAAAAATGGTTATAGTCCACGGAGAAAGTATTGTAGAAAGTGTAGAACCCGGTACCAATTTAGAAGCAGTTAAGTCAAAATATACAGACATCCTGGCCCATCCGGGAATTTTAAAATTAAAAGAAGCTAAACTTGCAGTAAAAAACAATGTTTTTATAGAAATTTCTTCCAGAGCCGGGCACTGTCTTACCAATGGGGTAGTAGTAAACTCTGGCAGAGAGGCAGGAGTCAAGTTTTTAATAAATAGCGATGCGCACAGTTGCAGCGATTTATTCAGGTCAGATATGCAGGATAAAGTCGGTCTGGGTGCCGGCCTTACACAGAGTGAAATAAAAGAAATTTATGATAAAAATTACCGGGAATTTCTAAAGAAGATTGATTATTAACCGGCGTTTAATATCATTAAATATAGGTGGCTGCTCCTTATAATTGTAGCTTGCTTATATATTAATCTTTACCGCAATCACAATTCATCCATACTTCCGGATCTGTAACCCTCAAGATCCAGACAGATATATTTAAATCCTATATTTTTTAATTTTTTTATTACTTTCTCTCTTATATTATAATCAAGCATCAGCGGCATCTCTTCCTGGTTTATTTCTATCCTTGCTATAGGGTGATGGTATCTTACCCTTATTTGTTTAAAGCCGATTGAGTGAAAAAAAATTTCGGCTTTTTTGATTTTATTTAACCCGGATTTAGAAATCTTCTCATTATACGGTAATCTTGACAGAAGGCATGAGAAGGAAGGTTTATTCCAGGTCGGGAGTTTTAACAGCCTGGAATATCTTCTTATCTCTTCTCCGGTCAGGCCGGCATCCGCAAGAGGGCTTTTTACCCCCAACTCCCTTAATGCTTTAATGCCCGGGCGGAATGTATTTAAGTCATCGGAATTAGTTCCATCAATAACAAAATTAAATTTATATTTATTTTTTATCTGGATTAATTCCTTAAAAAGATTCTTTTTACAGTAGTAGCATCTATTTTTAGGATTGTTTTTGAGTTCTTTTATTTCAAGCTGGCTATAATTTATAATTATATGCTTGCACTTAAGGCTCTTTGCTATTTTTTTTGAATCTTTAAGTTCACTTTCTAAAAATGCGGGAAATTTTGCAGTAATAGCGATAACGTTTCCTCCAAGTTCATTTTTTGCGATATTTAAAAGGTAACTGCTGTCCACACCGCCCGAAAATGCTACAATCGCAGAGCCCATTTCCCTGAGGAGTGTTTTTAATTTATCAATTTTTCTATCAATCATTTATTACTTTATTTTATATTATATTTAACAGGTTTTTTATAAAAATATATAAATTGATATCTTTTTGCAATAGTATAAGTAAAATGATATTTTTAAATTAAAATATATTTGATTTAGAGTTCCAGCTCCGGACAGATTTTTGAGATAATAAAATTTTAAATCTTAAATGTTTTATTGATAAAACGGGAGATAAGAATATGGAGAAAGCCCTATACATTGATTGTTTCTCAGGGATAAGCGGCAATATGATGGTCGGTGCGCTGCTTGACCTTGGAGTTGACTTTCTTTTTTTAAAAGACGAATTAAAAAAACTTAATATTACAGGATACAATATAGTATGCAGGGAAGTAAAAGCAGGGTCCATAAAAGCAAAAAAATTTGACGTGGAAGTGGCTTCACCGCAGCCGTATAGAAATTATGGAGATGTTAAAAAAATAATCGGCGACAGTAAACTAGATACAGGGGTTAAGAAAATGTCTTTAAGTATTTTCCGGCTGATTGCAGAAGCTGAATCTGTGATACACGGCTGCGAAGTAGATAATGTACATTTTCATGAAATAGGGGCAGTGGATTCCATTATTGATATTGCTAGCACTGCTGTATGTTTAAGTAAGTTAAAAGTTAAATTATTTTATAGTAATAATGTTCCGATGGGAAGCGGGTTTATTAACAGTTCACATGGCAAATTACCAGTACCGGCGCCGGCGACTATTGAGATTTTAAAGAAAGTACCGGTCTACGGAGGTAATTTCAATTTTGAGGTAACTACTCCTACGGGTGCCGCAATAATAAAAGCTTTAGTGAAAGGTTATGGCAGCATTCCTTATATGGAAATTGAGAAAGCAGGCTATGGAGCCGGAAATAATGAAAGCAAAGAAAGTCCAAATGTTTTAAGACTTTTAAAAGGAGTCATTAAAAATGAGTATGATATGAGGGAAGAGAAACTTATTATGCTTTCTGCGAATATCGATGACAGCACCCCCGAGACTATAGGTTACCTGATGGAAGAATTATTTAAAAAAGGCGTTCTGGATGCATGGGTAGAGTCTATTTATATGAAAAAAACGAGGCCCGCCTTTAAAGTAAGTGTCCTTTGCAATGAAGAATTAGAAAAGGATATAGTAAATATGATACTGCTTGAATCAACAACACTCGGCGTGAGGCGGGAAAAAATAGAAAGATATGCGGCAGACAGAAAATTAAAAACTGTAAGACTGCCTTATGGCGAGGTCAGGATAAAAGTTGGTTTACTGAACGGAAAAATGGTAAACATCTCGCCGGAATTTGAGTCCTGTAGAAAACTGGCAGAGGTGACCGGAAAGACGCTTAAGGAAATATATCAAGATGCTATTTTATTTTTTTCAAAAAGATAATATTTTAATATTTCCTGTAAGACCGCAGCAGTGGGTACGGCAATTAAAAACCCCCAGAAACCAAGTAGTACGCCGCCAACCATCAGGGAAAAGATTGTAATACCGGGATGTACCCCTATCTGATACTTCAATACATTTGGAGAAATAAGATAACCATCTAGACATTGAATAGCTATGTAAAAAAGGATTACTATAAGGGCTTTTAATGGCGAGATGAAAAGTGCGGCAAGGGCAGCCGGTATGGCTCCTATTATTGGCCCAAGAAGCGGGATCATATTAAATAGACCTGCTGTGAAACCAAGCATTATTGCCAGATCTACTTTTAATACCAAAAGGACAATGGTAGATAGTATTCCAACAAGAATAGATATTAATATTCGCGTTCTTATGTACCTTCCGATAACCTTATTGATTCTATTCAGTATAATATTAGCCTTAATTTTGTATTTTCTGGGCAATGCTTTTAAAAATATTTCTCTCATCCTATCCCCAGAATTAAGAATATATATTCCAAGAAGCGGCCCGACTATGAGGTAAAGGACCACATTGATTACTGATTTGCCAAAGTTAGTGGCTCTCTGGAAAATATCGATTTCTTCTAAATTAAGCCTGTCAATAAGAAACTTAGTAATGCCGCTGGCATCTATAGGTGCTATTTCTTTACCGATTATATTTTCAACACTTACGATAAGAGGACTCTTATCTAAGAAGTCATTTATAATCCCGGCAAGATTATCCATGTAAATGGGAAACTTATCTATAAATGTCCTGAATTGGTCAATAATTACGGGTATGATAAAGAAAAACAATACAAAAATAATTCCAATAAAAATAATATATGCTATGGTGACTGCAAATATTCTGCGCATTTTTTTTTGCAGGAGGGTTACAATTGGGGTCAGGAGATAGGCGATGATTATAGCTATAATTAACGGGATAATTGCTAATCTTATCTGGTATATAATATAAAAGAAAAGTGCAATGATTAAAAGTAAACCGAATATTGACCAGGAAAAAATCCCGATATCTTTTATTTTATTATTACCGTTGAAAAAATTTTTTAATCTCATCTTAGGTCATTATATTATATTTTTTAAAAAAATATAAATTATTGAGCCGACCAATATCATTAATTTTAAACAATACAATTGTGCCGGAACTCAAAATTAAGATAATGGCAGGATTTATAACACAATATAATGTTTTGGCTTTTACATACTTCCATTTAGTGATTTTGACTTATTAATTTATTTAAAATAAAATATTTATTCTTTATAGTATTTTCCTTTTAGAAGAATCAATAAGCCGGGAAGGAGTATAAATGAAGTATGGTTATTTTGATAATAAGAAAAGAGAGTATGTAATTACCAACCCAAAGACACCCGTTAAGTGGATTAATTATATCGGGACTTTAAATTTTGGCGGTTTTGTGGACCACACAGGCGGTGCATTAATCTGCAAGGGTGATCCAACTCTAAACCGTATCATCAAATATATCCAGCAGATGCCATCTTCCGAGTTTAAAGGCGAGACTTTATACCTGCGGCTAAGGCAGGGAGAAGGATATAAAGTGTTTTCGCCCTTCTTTGTTCCCACGCTGGATCCATATGATTTGTATGAATGCCATGTCGGCCTTGGCTACACCCGTATAATATCAGAATTTTATGGAATACGTACTGAGTGCGTGATATTTGTTCCGATAAATGACGGAGTAGAAATCCGCGAAGTAAAAATAACAAATAAAACAGGGAAAGAACTGGAAATTGATGCAATAAGCGTGGTTGAGTACACACACTTTAATGCTGTGAGGCAATTTGACAATGCTGACTGGGTCCCACAGACAATGCAGTCCCGCTGCATAAAGGAAAAAGACGGGTTACTGACTTTAACCCAATATGCTTTTATGCGTAGAGAAACCAGTGTGAATTTTTTCACATCTAATCTTCCTGTCTCTTCTTTTGAATCAGACAGGAAGCGATTTCTTGGAGATAATGAATACGGAACCTGGGCAAATCCGCTCTCGCTTCAAATGGATGAGCTGGATTGTTATGAAGCAAACAGGGGAGACAATATAGGTACTCTCATGCATCATCTTGGAAACTTTAAACCCGGCGGGGAAAAAAGTTTTATAACCCAGTTAAGGCAGGAGCAGAGTTTTCAGAAGGCCTATCCCGCTATTGAGAAGTACAGAAATCCTGAATCTGTAAGGAAAGCATTAGATGAAATACAGAGTTTCTGGGATGAATTTTTATCAGCAATGCAGGTACAGACACCTGACCCGAATATGAATAGTATGCTTAATGTTCAGAATCCCCATCAATGTTTTATCACTAAAAACTGGTCACGATATCTTTCCTATTACCAGCCTGGATTGGGCACCCGAGGTATAGGTTTCCGCGATACTTCACAGGATATAATGGGAATAATCAGCCATATACCAGATAAATCGAAAGAATTGTTAAAAAAACTGATGATGGTACAAAGAAAAAACGGTAGTGCCATGCACAGTTTTAATCCTTTAACGATGGAAGCATCTAAAGGAGAAACCGGTGAAATACCTGACCGCCCGCAGTATTATGGCGACGACCACCTCTGGATTATTTTAACAGTAACCGCTTATTTGAAGGAAACCGGGGATATGGATTTTCTAAATGAGGTAGTTCCGTATTATGAGAAAAATGGAGAAGGAAGACCCGAAGAAAGCGGAACGGTAATGGACCACATGAAAAGAGCTCTCAATTTTACAAAGAATGATAAAGGTAAACACGGCCTGCCGTACCTGGGTTTCGCAGACTGGAATGACACAGTTAACCTGAGAGCCGGTGCTGAATCATTATTTAATACACATCTTTATGGAAAAGGGCTTTTAGAGATGGTTGAACTCTGTAACCACCTGGAGGATAAAGCTTTAGCTATGCTCTACCAGAAAGAGTATGAAAGCATAAAGGAGATATTTAATCAGTTATGCTGGGACGGTCAGTGGTATATCCGCTATTTTGATCCTGACAGTACACCGCTGGGCTCACAGAAAAATGAACAGGGAAAGATATATTTAAATGCCCAGTCCTGGTCTTTAATATCCAAAATGGCTACTACCGGCAGAGCAAGAAAAGCACTGGATTCTGTAAATAAACTTTTAAACACCTCCAAGGGTATAAAAATCAGCTGGCCCGGCTTTAATGGTTATGACCCGACCAAAGGCGGCATTACTACTTATCCTCCCGGGACAAAGGAGAATGGTGGCATATTTCTGCATACTAATCCCTGGGTAGTGATTGCCGAAACTATTACAGGAAACGGGGATCGTGCATATGAGTATTATAATCAGATAAACCCGGCTGCTAAAAATGAAATTATAGATGAGTATGAATGTGAACCCTATGTTTATGCTCAGAATATACTGAGTAATGAGCACCCGCAGTTTGGGCTTGGGCGGAACAGTTGGCTTACAGGGGCAGCTTCATGGATGTATCAGGCAGGAACAAAGTTTATACTGGGCATACAGCCGGTCTATCAGGGTCTTAAGATTGACCCCTGCATCCCTAAAAAGTGGAATGCTTTTAAGGTTGTCCGCAAATTTAGAAATGCTATTTATAGTATAGAAGTAAAAAATCCCCATAATGTCAATAAAGGGATATCCAGAATTAAGGTGGACGGCAGGGAAATAGACGGCAATATAATTCCTGTTTTTAAAGACGGTAAAATCCATTTAATAGAAGTAGCAATGGGTTAACAGCGAAATTACTATTCTGTGACTTATTAATGAATTTTATGTGCGTATTTTTTATTGCACGGTTAGAGCAGCGTGATTAAAACCCGGAAGAAATAAAAATTATCAGACCCGTGTAATTAATTGAAG
>CAZLME010000061.1:0-8912 GCA_964560595.1 uncultured Actinomycetota bacterium | reverse complement strand
TACCCTTAAAAAAATATTCTCCCATATTATGAGAAAGGAAAACAGAAACAGCGAAGGGGAATGTTATCAGGTAAATAGCAGTGTAAGAGCAGTTTACAACAATTTAGAAGACCAGCTTATATCGTTAAATATAAACGGAATCCCCGTTACTGATACAGAGATTTATACTATCTGCCTTCAGGGGTATCATTTCAGTAATTCCGCCGCTTATTTAAATGCAGCCAATGAAGAGCTGCTTGAAGCCGGCCAGCATAAGGTAATAAGTACCTCAGCCCAGGAAGTCCTGGAGGAATATTTAAGGGATAATCAGAATATTTCAAGAAGTGTAGAGGGAAGATTGGTTTATGAATGAGACGCCAGTACCGGTCTTTAAAAAGGGGAAAAATGCCTTATAAAATAACAGGCATTGGAGAAATATTATGGGATGTCTTTCCGGAGGGTAAAAAACTGGGCGGAGCCCCGGCTAACTTTGTTTATTTTACAAAAAATCTGGGGCAGGATGGTCTTATTGCAAGTAGAATTGGCTGCGACCTATTGGGAAAAGAAATCCTGGATTCGCTGAATAAACTAAATCTTTCCGGAGATTTTATACAGATTGATTCAAATTATCCTACCGGGACAGTTGAGGTAAAAGTAGATGCCGGCGGTAAACCGGATTATATAATAAAAGAATATGCATCCTGGGATTTTCTGGAACTAAATGATAAGTGGAAAGAGCTTGCCCGGAATACCGATGTCATTTGTTTTGGTACCCTTGCCCAGAGGTTGCCTCAATCCCGGAAAACCATTACCAGGTTTTTAAAACTATCCCGCAGCGGCGCAGTTAAAGTGCTGGATATGAACCTGAGGCAGAATTTTTATTCTCCGGAAGTTATTTTGCGGTCCCTGGAGCTTGCCACAATACTTAAATTAAGCGAAGAAGAACTTGAATTGATAAGGAAAATAACAGGCGAATCCGATAAAAAAAGCGATATTATTTTTTGCAGGGAGATTATGGATAAATATGATATAGAGCTTGTCTGTATTACAAAGGGCAGAAGAGGAAGCCTTCTAATAGATAAAAAAAATTATTACGAGCATCCCGGCTATAAGGTCAAGGTTATTGATACGGTGGGAGCCGGAGATGCTTTTACGGCCGCAATTGTGGTTAAATATCTTGATGGGGCCAGTCTTAAGGAAATGAGCGATACGGCCAATCGGCTCGGTTCCTGGGTATGTTCACAAAAAGGGCCAACACCACCATTGACCGAAGAAATAAAGAGATTCCTTTAAGCTTTCATCTTCCATTTTGTAAGAATATTTTCCCTGTCAAAAATCTTTACCGCCAGTCTCAGGACCAGCGGGCAGACCGCCAGCAGTACCAGGCATCCTATAAGTAGATATGTAATATTAAGTAGAAAGATACCCGCAAGCTGAAGTCCGATAATAAGGTATATGGGAAGTATTACCATTGCTCCTATTCCCTGGGCACTTTTAATATCGGTGGTTCTTGAAGAGACAATTATGCTTGCCATGGTGATTATAAATGAAAGTATGGGGCTTAAGATAAATGCAACCACTACCCATTCTACGGTGGGGAGCGGAGCATAACCAAGTTTGATCAAAGCTGCAATATCCACTACTATGGTAAGTATAATAAAGCAGATAGTGGAAGTAATAAATGACGGTACGAGCGCAGTAAGCATTTTTCCCAGCAGCAGCTCGGATGTCTTTATCGGGGTGGCAAGAAGCGGCTCAAGAGTATTGTTTTCTTTTTCCATAATAATAGAAGACGGCGCAATAAGACTGGGGACCATCGCGGGTACCAAAAGCAGGAAAATAAGCAATTGCTTCAGCATAAATCCGATAAGCACCCTTAAAGGATCGTCAACCGAGCCGAATACTTTACTTATAAAATTAAGAGTATCTTCATCATTCAGTACAGAATCACTTCCGAGAATGAACCCGAGCGGCATGGCAATTGAGAATATGATGGTAATTATAATGACGGGGAGCCATATACTTTTGTTTTTTATAATCTCTTTTATTTCTTTTCTAAAAATAATGAGCGCTTTTTTCATTTTACATCTTCATCTTTTATTAAATTCAGGTATATTTCTTCAAGAGTGGCTTTTATTTCATTAAAATAAATGATTCCGGCACCGTTATCTATCAGTTTTTTAATAATCCCGGGATTTGAATCTTCGGGCTTTTCGATTATTACCAGTGCCTTATTGCGTTCTATCCGTATATCTTTTATTTCACTGATTCCCTCCATGAGCCGGGCATATCTTTCTGCCCTGTCTTTAAATACAATTTCAACTCTTTTATTTTTATCGCTGTTCTGAAGCTCAGCAAGGGTGGCAATCCTTATAATCTTTCTTTTTATAATGCAAACCCTGTCGGAAAGATTGGATGCTTCCTCAAGATTGTGAGTGCACAAAAAAACAGTGGTTTTTTCTTTTTTTAGGCTTTCTATAAAATTTCTTACCATATGGGCGCTTTCGGGATCAAGCCCTGCCGTCGGCTCATCTAAAAACAGTATTTTTGGCTCATGTATTAGCGCGCGGGACAGTGCAAGTTTCTGTTTCATACCTTTGGAATAGGTGCCCGCAGGGTCGTCTTTCCTGTCCCATAGGTCAAACATTTTAAGGTACTTCTCAATATTTTCCCTTCTTCTGGCAGCCGGGATATTATAAAAGCTGCAATAATAATCCAGATTGTCATATGCCGATATTTTTTCATACATTCCCGGGGATTCGGTAAGAAGCCCGGTTATTGACCTTATGTAATCACCGTCACTGCCGGGGTCCCTTTCATCTATGGTTATTTTCCCCGAAGTCGGGGAAATAAGTGTTGAAAGCATCCTTATTGTAGTAGTTTTCCCGGCTCCGTTCGGACCGAGAAACCCGAATATCTCGCTCTCATTTATATTAAACGAGATATTTTCCACAGCTGTAATATTCCCGAATATTTTGGTAAGATTCTCTACCTTTATCATAAGAAGAAATTTTACCTTCAATCAGGTAATTTATCAATTGAAAAACGTAAACAGGATTAATGGGAGAGATAGAGTTGATGGAGGAGATAGAGCAAATGTTGGTGACAGGGCCGGAAGACATTTTACTAATTATTACTTTTATGATAAAGTAATACCAATATATAATAGTAAGGATTATTAGAATGAGTACGACTACAATTACAAAAAAAGGCCAGATAACCATACCCAAATCTGTCAGGGAAAAACTCGGATTGAAAGAAGGAGATAAAGTCATAGTTAAATTTACACAAGGCAAAGCTTTTGTGAGAAAGATCCCTTCTATATTTGATTTACAGGCTACGGTTAAGGTACCGGAAGATGTGAGGAAATTAAGCTGGAAAGAAATAGAAAAAAAGGCGCATGGCCATATTGCAAAAAAGGTGAAATCTTGAAGACAAGAGTTTATGCGGATACCAATCTATTTATACGGTTTTTTACCGGTGAACCTGCCAGCCAGGCCCGGGAAACCAAAAAATTTCTTGATCAGGTATCAAAAGGAAAATATGAATTATTTGTATGTGATTTAATTGTTGCCGAAATTATTTATGTTCTGGAAAGCGTCTATCATCTGGACAGGAATGCCGTGGTTGAAAAAATACTGGCTATTGCCGAAACCACCAGTACCGTGATTGAAAACCGCCAGATAATCTTAAGGGCGCTGGATTTGTACGAGGAAAAAAATATTGACTTTATAGATGCGTACCTTGCCAGCCACCTGGCAAAAAATAATTGCGGTACCATATTTACATTTGACAGTGACTATAGGAAGCTGGATTTTATAGAGAAAATAATTCCTTAAAATTATTTTTTTAAAAAAATAATATTCCTTTTGAGATTTTATCCGGCTTCTAATATAATTTCATTTGCTGGTTTTAAACAGGCGATGTTTTTTAAAATATATTGCAGTTATAATTAATTATATACGGTGTGTTTATCGTACAATACATGGTATGCAGCGCGTGCAATATTTGTAAAATATATAAAATGAGGATTAAAGGGACTTAAATAAAATAAAATGAATACAATTACCAGAACAAAAAAAATAGATATTCTCATGATAGACAATTATGATTCCTTTACCTTTAACCTTGTCCAGTACCTGGGAATCCTGGGCGAGAATATCAAGGTCAGAAGAAACGATAAAATAACTGTGGAAGAAATTAAAAAAATGTCCCCTTCAAAAATAGTTATCTCACCGGGCCCGGGAAGACCTGAAGATGCAGGCATGTCAAAGGAGATAATAAGGCAGCTTTACAAGGAAATACCCATACTGGGAGTCTGCCTGGGGCACCAGTGCATAGGAGAAGTATTCGGGGCGGAGGTAATTAATTCAGGGGTGGTGATTCACGGAAAGACATCTATGATTTATCATGACGGAAAGAGTATTTTTACCGGTATTAAAAATCCTTTTGAAGCGGCAAGATATCATTCCCTTATCTTAAAAAAAGATACCGTCCCTCCTATTTTAGAAATAACTGCCCGCACAGAAGACGGCATTGTAATGGGTGTAAGGCATAAAAATTACAGATTGGAAGGGATACAGTTCCATCCCGAATCTTTCCTGACTCCGGTAGGACTAGAAATACTTAAAAATTTCATTAATTTATGAAAATCCTTTCCACAATTTCAGCAGTTGACTTAAGAATTAAACCTCAGGATGCGGCTTACGTTTTAAGAAATACTGATTACCTGTGCTTTCTTGACAGCAGCCTATCCGGTAATAAATACTCGCGGTTTTCTTATATCGCGTGGGATCCAAAAATAATCATAAAGAGCAACGGTTTTAAAAATGAATTTTCAGCAACTGCTGCGGGAATAAGTTATTATTCTTATCAGCATCCACTGTCTTTCTTAAAACAAAACGTGAGGGAATACACCTGCGCTTTTCCGGGAAGCAAGATAAAAAATGTTAAGATTGTCCATATAAGCGGGGGGAAAGTAAGGAAAATATCTAAAGATATGGAAGAGGGGCTTCCTGATTTTAAGGGCGGATTTATAGGTTATTTCTCATACGATTTAAAAAACTATATTGAAAAGCTTCCCTGCAGCGCGGTTGATGATTTAAATATTCCCCTGTTTTACCTGCTATATTATGACAGGGTCCTGGCCTACAGCCACCTGGAAGAGATTTGGTATTTTATAAAAAATTTTATCTTTAGGGAAAAAGAGGCAGCTGGTAAGATAGAGAGGGAAGACGGGAGCGCTTTTGATGCCGATTATTTTAAGAATGATTATATAGACTCAAAAATAAAGGATAAGGATTTAATAAGCAGGATCAATGATAGTCTAAAGGAAGCTGCCAGGATTATTGAAGAACCGGGTGACAAAAGTACCGATATAAGAAAAGATATTGATACAGGAAAAGGCCCTGGTATAAGAAAGAATATAACTAAAAAATATTACCGCAAGAATATTTCCGCCATAAAGCTCCGCCCGGATATTACGAGGCGCAGTTATCTTAAAAAAGTATCTAAAACAAAGGAATATATCCATAATGGCGATATTTACCAGGCAAACTTCAGCCAGAGGTTTGAAGCGGACCTGCCGGTAGAGCCGATGGATCTGTATTATATATTAAGGGAGAAAAATGCCGCACCTTTCTCCGCATACTTAAAGTTTCCGGATTTTTGCATTGGCAGCTCATCGCCCGAAAGATTTTTATTTTTAAAAGGTGAAACAATAGAAACAAGGCCCATAAAAGGTACAAGGCCCCGTGGGAAGGATGCCGCCGGAGATTATAAAAATATGCATGAGCTGGAAGGAAGCATTAAGGACAGGGCGGAACTTAATATGATTGTTGACCTTGAGAGAAACGATCTGGGAAAAATCTGCTACTACGGCACGGTCAGGGTCTCAGAACATGCGGTGATTGAAAAATTTGCAAGGGTTTTTCATTCCGTTTCCACAGTGACCGGAAGGATTAAAAAGGCAGTGGATATTTCCGATATAATAAAAGCCGCTTTTCCGGGAGGTTCCATAACCGGTGCGCCAAAAATAAGGGCAATGGAAATAATCGATGAGCTGGAGACGGCAGCGAGGGGAGTCTATACCGGTTCAATCGGCTATATGGGGATTGACTCCACAATTGATTTAAATATTGTTATAAGAACATTTGTTATTAAGAGAAATAAATTTTATTATAATGTAGGCGGGGGAATTGTAGAGGATTCGGTGCCGGAAGACGAGTATAAGGAGACCCTGGATAAAGGAATCGCTCTTGAAGATACATTAAAATTTTTTACTAAAAAGAATTTAAAAAAACTTGTGTAAACTTAAGAGCCGGGAGTTTAATATGTTTGGTCATATTTTTATAAACGGGAAATTGGTTTTAGAAGGCAGGGCAAAAATACCGGTTAAGGACAGGGGATTTTTATACGGCGACGGGCTATACGAAACGCTGAGAAGCTATGGTGGTTTTGCATTCATGCTGGATGAGCATATTACAAGACTTTTCCACTCACTGAAGATTTTAAAATATAATATCCCCTTTAATGAGGAATATGTATGGGAAGCGGTAAGAGAAACAACAGAAAAAAATAATCTCGGCGGTAAGGATGCCTACATAAAAATAATAGTGACAAGAGGAGTCCACGGCAAAGACCTTTATTTTAACAGTAATTATAAACCCGGTCTCGTAATAATCGCCGAAAAACTTACCCCCTATCCCGAAGATGATTACATAGAGGGGATAAAAGTTATCTCTTCTTCGATAAAAAGGCCGTCTGTGGGAAGTCCCCTCTATTCCCATAAGCTTATCAATTATTTTGAAAATCTTTATGCAAAAGATGAGGCCCACCGTAATGATGCAGGTGAGGCCATATTCCTTACAGCGGACCACCTGGTACTGGAAGGCGCCTCAAGTAATATTTTTTACGTAAAAAGAAATACGGTTTATACTCCGCCGCTCACCCAGAATATCCTGCCCGGTGTAACCAGAAAAGTTGTTATGGACTTATGCGGGGAAAACGGAATAAAAGTAAGGGAAAGAAGGATCCATTATAGGGACTTCATAGGCGCCGATGAAATATTTAAAACAAGCTCTATTGCAGAGATAGTGCCGGTAAGAAGAGTGGACAGGTTTGAGCTGGACCGAAAAGTTCCCGGAAATATCACCGTAAAGCTTATGGAGTTATATAAGGGCAAAATTTATTAAAGCAGTAAAGCCACAAACGGCTAAAGTAAGATTTAATTTCAGTTAATAATTAATAAAATATTTTTAATGTTATTATCAATAAATGAGGAGAATTAAATTATAAAAATAAGGATTTTTATTCTTTTCCTGGTTTTTATTTTATTTTGTTGTTTTACTTCAGCATGTGATAAAACAGAACCGGTGGATAAAGAAAAAACGGAAGTAGAAGAAGCAACACAAGTAGAAGAGGAAGTTATTGATTCCGGGAAATCAACCAATCCTACATCAACCGAAAAGAGCGAAGCTGGAGAGGAAGAAATTGAGGAAGTAGAAAGTAGTGAAGAGACAGCCTCAGAAGAAACAGCATCTGCAGAAGAGGCACCTACTATTACCCTGGAGGTATATGAGGGTCCCACTCCTGCAAACGGCATATATTACTATAGAATAAAGGCAGTAGTGACCGGAAATCCTGATCCTGAAGTAGAGTTCAGTAAAGATGACAGTAATGGTGCCTGGGGCCCCAAAAAAGCTCAGGTTAATCTATATAATTTCGGTGAGGTATACACTCTTACCGCTAACGCAGCAAATTCAAAAGGATCGGATACCGATTCCATAGAATTAAGCTGGGGGAGTGAATTACAGGAGAAGTCATCGGAAATAAATTCAAATAGTTATATATCAGGTTTAAACAAAATTTACAACAGTCAGGAAATAGAATACTTCTTTGAGATAGCATTCGGTTCTGAATACGGCTCACCGGATTTCTTACTGCATAAATGGGTAAATAATATAAGAATCAGAGTAAACGGTATGCCAACAGCCGCTGATTTGGATACGTTAAATAAGGTCGTAGCCGAACTGAACGCCCTGGTAGGTTGTATTTCTTTAAGTATCGTTACCGATAATCCCAACCTGGAGATATACTTCACGGATGTAAGTCAGTTTCCGTCAATAGAATCCAATTACGTAGCAGGAAATAAGGGATTTTCCTGGATCTGGTGGAATTCCAGTGATGATATTTTCAATGGTAGAGTCCTTATTGCTTCAGAGGGAGTTAGTCAGCAAGAACGATCTCATCTAATTCGCGAAGAGTTAACCCAGAGTATCGGACTGCTGAATGACTCCTGGCGATACCAGGAAAGTATATTTTATCAGGGATGGACCAGCACACCAGCATACGCCCCAATAGACCGCAGCATTATAAGTTTACTTTATGACGCCCGTTTGAAATCGGGTATGAACCAAAATCAGGCAAAGGGCGCTCTTGGTGTAAATTAGGCGTAAAATGAAAACCGGCCACCTGATGATTATCATAATAATAAGTAACCGGAGCTTAAATTTGCATCAGGGAAATTTATTGTTACAATAAGTGTGTCATCAGCGTGTTATTGGCATATATCTTCCGAACGACTGTTAAAAATCATAAATCTGAATAAATAAATAGAGAAAGGATAATCATGAAATACAGGACATTAGGAAAAACAGGTTTTAGAGTATCCGAGATCTCACTCGGCACCTGGCAGCTTGGCGGCCGGTGGGGAGAGAAGTTTAATTTTAATACAGCCGAAGAGATTTTAGAAAAGGCAGTTGAAGGTGGCATAAACTTTTTTGATACCGCGGATGTATATAATGAGGGCCTTAGCGAGGAGGCCATAGGTAAATTTTTAAAAAAGGCAAATAAAAAAATTTATGTGGCCACAAAAGCGGGGAGAAGGCTTAATCCCCATAATAAGGAAGGATATAATAAGAAAAATATAACAG
>CAZLME010000060.1:0-8980 GCA_964560595.1 uncultured Actinomycetota bacterium | reverse complement strand
TTTTATAATATTTATATAATAAAATATTAAGGAAACAATATGAAATTAAGAATTACATTACTTATTTTGGCGCTGATCCTGGGAGCAGCCGCGGTATTTGGAGTGATTGCGTATAATAACAGTGTAAGGGCATCGGTGGAAGAGGAGGTTGAAAAAGTAGAGGTATTGGTAGCGGCACAAAATATCCCGAAAGAGATGCCGGTTGAAACCCTGCTCAAGGAAAACCTGGTTGTAACTAAAGGCATCCCCAGAAAATATCTCGCAGAAGGTGTCCTGACATCATTGGACGAATATACGGGATATGTAGTGGCAAACCATATTAATGAAGGCGAGCAGATTACCACAACCAAATTTTTAAGACCTGAAGACATGGGACTGGTATTTGTTATACCAGACGGGATGATAGCTGTATCCATACCGGTTGATGAAATTATAGGGGTTTCAAATCTTATAGATGTTGGTGATAAGGTTAACGTTATAGCTACCTTCTTCCCTGAAAAAGAGGGAGAAACTTCTTCGGCAAAAGTAACATCTGCGGAAGTATCACAATTGGAAGAAGGCCAGTTAGAAGGCGAGGAGCAATCGGTAGAGGAAAAAGCTTCAGGAACTCCTTACGCCGGTATAAAAATTGAGAAGGAAATCACAAGAACACTTTTATGGAATGTAGAGGTTTTATATACCGGAACAAGGGTGCAGACAAAAGCTAAAGCAGAAGAAGGCGGCTTTTTAGGGACCCGGACCGGGAGCGAAACAGAATCAATTGAAATAAAAACAGTAACCCTGGCTGTAAGTCCGGAGGATTCAGAGAAGCTCGTATTTAGTGAGGAAATGGGCAGTGTATGGCTTGCTCTTGTTCCCGTGGATGGAGCTGAAGAAGAAGAAACACCGGGAATAACTCTGGATAATATCTTTAACTAATAGTAAAAAATAAAGAAATAAGATTTAAAAAATGGATATGAATAAAGTGCCTATAGCTATAATTGATAAGATGGTAAACAATATAGATAAGGTAAAGTATCTACTTGAAAAATTCCCCGAGCTGGAAGTCACAAGATCAGGTACTGAACTTAATGACCTGGAAGCTTTACTGGCTGAGAGAAAACCCTGTTTAATCTGGGTAGGCCCTACATATGGATTGGAAGATATCGAAGATCTTCTGAAGTCTTATCATTCAAGTCTTTATTTTGCCAAAATAATTTTGCTGGTCAGGGAAATGTCGGCCGAACTGTTAAAAAAAGCTATTAAACTTAACGTGCATGATGTTCTTGAAATCCCCTTTACCTATAATGACATAAAGGATACTATTGAAAGGGCTGAGATGAGTCTGGTATCCGGCAGGCAGGATAAAAGGATAAGGCCCAAAAGAGTAACTATTTTTGGTACCAAGGGGGGGGTGGGCAAGTCTTTTATTGCGGTCAATCTCGCGGTAGGTCTTATAAACAGCGTTAAAAAAAAAGTTTCCCTTTTTGACACCAATTATCAATTCGGGGATATAGCTTTGATGCTAAACCTCAATCCGAAATATTCGGTTTATGACATTTTACCTGTGATTGACCAACTGGATCCCAAGGTTTTAGGTAGTTTCCTGACCACTCACAGCTCAGGTCTTATGGTGCTGCCAGCACCACTGGATATAACTGAAAGTACGGGAATAAACGGCAAAATTACTATAAAAATCCTGGAAAATCTATCAAAATTAAGTGATTATACCATAGTGGATACTTCATCTTATTTTTCGGATGATATATTGAATGTTATCAGAGATACTGATTATCTGTGCATTGTAACCAGTAAGGATGCGCCAAGTATAAAAAACTTAAAAATAGCTTTGCAGATATTGGAAAAATTAAAATTTCCTAAAGAAAATGTATATGTAATTCTTAACCGGGCGGACAGCAAAGTCGGTATTACCATAGAAGAAATTGAGGACACTATTCAAAGAAAAATAGATGTTGCCATTCCCAGCGATAGAATAGTACCCATATCTGTTAATAAGGGGATTCCGCTTATTTTAGATGCTCCGCGTTCTTCGGTAGCAAGAAGTATACAAAGTCTTGTAAAAATCATATCCGGGCACGGAAGAAAAAAGAACGGTTAAAATAAAAATTTAGTGTCTGTTTGCTTTAAAAATTAAAAAGGATAGTGAGTTTAAATGGATTTAGAAGAGAAGCTTAAAAAGCTAAATGGTCTGGCGGGCAGTTCATACATTAAAGATTATAGAACCGGAACTGCTCGTTCTGGTCAAATTAACAAAATAAAAAAGGAAATACATCTGGAGTTAATAAACAGGCTTGCTGACTTTATATATAGGAAAAATGTCGGTGATGCCGAGCTAAGCCTTAGGGTAAGAGGTGAAGTCCAGAAGATAATAAATGAAAATGATTATCCTCTTACAGGAATAGAAAAAAGCATAATAATAGAGGATTTTATAAATGATGTAACCGGGTACGGTCCCCTGGAAGAGTTTTTGAAAGATAAAGAAGTGACAGAGATTATGGTTAACAGTCCAAAAAAAATATATATAGAAAAATCCGGCAAGATCTATTCTACGGGTAGGACATTTCTGGATGAATCTCATTTAATGCAGATTATAAATAAAATTGTCAGTAAAGTCGGGAGGAGAGTAGACGAATCTTCTCCCTATGTTGATGCAAGACTTTCGGATGGTTCAAGGGTAAATGTTATTATCAGTCCGCTGGTTCTAAACGGACCGGTGCTTACTATAAGAAAATTTTCCACTGAACCATTTACCATGAAAGATCTCGTAGCAATGGGTACCTGCACGCAGAAAGTGGCTGATTTTCTGGAAATCTGTGTCAAAGGAAGGTTAAATATAATCTGCTCGGGTGGGACGGGTACTGGAAAAACTACAACATTGAATGTATTATCTTCTTTTATTCCGAATGATGAAAGAATAATAACTATTGAGGATGCAGCAGAACTTCAGCTGAACCAGGAGCATGTGATACGCCTTGAATCAAGACCCCCCAATATTGAAGGGAAAGGAGAAGTAACAATAAGGGATCTGGTTAGAAATTCGCTCCGTATGAGACCGGATCGTATAATTGTAGGAGAAGTTAGAGGGGGCGAAGCCCTGGATATGCTCCAGGCAATGAATACGGGCCATGACGGAAGTCTAAGTACTGTCCATGCAAACACACCCAGGGATGTGCTGTCCCGTCTGGAAACAATGGTTTTGATGGCCGGAGTGGATATTCCGATTAAAGCAATAAGAGAGCAGGTTACATCTGCCATTAATCTTGTAGTTCACATGAGCCGCTTAAAAGATGGCACTAGAAGATTTACAAAAGTATCAGAAGTCCAGGGTATGGAAGGAGATGTAATTACATTGCAGGATTTATTTTTATTTGATTTTAAGGGTGTTGACGAACAGGGTAAGTTTAAGGGAAGAATTAAATCTACAGGGCTCAGGCCGCACTTTATTACAAGGCTGCAAGATTCTGGAATTGATTTGCCGGATGAAATATTCGAAAAAGAAATCTAGTTGTAAGAAAATTAAACCTTAAAGAATAAATAGTAAGAGCTCTGGGTTAATAGTATAGATAACAATATTTTAAGCAATGATGGATATAGTGCAGTAAAGATCCTTAAAATTATTTATTAAAAATTTTTACTTTAAAAAATGTGTGAATTCTTTAAAATTATTTATACAATAAAAAAGTTAAGGTATTTATTATTAAGTATCATAATTATAGCTATTATTCTACCTGTCTTTTTTGTTTTCCCATTTTCAATTTTTGCACAGGAATCCGATGATATTCTTATAAAAAAAATTGATTTCGATGATTACCCTAAAGTAGAGGTTTATATTAATTTCAAGGAAGGCTCAAACTTAGAATATCTGGATTTAAAGCAGGAAGATTTTGTTGTGCTTGAAAATGGGGAAAGCGTAAGGGAGCTTTCTATTAAGGGAATGGATGAAATCCCCGACCCGATTGGAGTGGTCCTGGTGCTGGACACAAGCGGAAGTATGAAGGGAGAACCTATTGAAGATGCCATCGGTGCTGCTTCTTTTTTCGTGAATGAAATGAGAAGTATAGATAAAATTGCAGTGGTCAGTTTTGCAGATAATGTTATTGTTCAATCGGATTTTACTTCGGATCATAAAAAAATAAATGAATCAATTTCTAAAATTGAAGCCAGCGGGGAGACCTCTTTGTTTGACGGAATCTTTACGGCTTCTGAATTGTTTAAAGATGCGGATAATATAAAACATAGGTACTTAATAGTATTGTCCGACGGGGCGGATACTGCCAGCAGGCATACTTTTAATGATGTCATAGATAAAGCGCTGCAGGAAGAAATAAGCGTATATTCAATAGCTTTACTTTCATCCGAGTTCAAGCCGGAAGATATAAAAAATATTTCGGAAAGTACCGGCGGCGGGATGCTTTCAGCTGCAGATTCCAAAGAACTGAAGGAACTTTATAAAAAAATATCAAAAAAGATAATAAATCAGTATAAAATATCATATACAAGTCTCTGGCCGGGAACAGAAGATATAGACATAAGCGTAAATATTAAAAAATCGGAACTTTTCGGCTCGACTGACGTTAGTTATGAGAATCCATATTATTCATCTGCTCCAAAAACACTTGTATTTGACTCTAAAAATTATTTTTATCTTTCTCTTTTTAATATATGGTGGGTAAAACTGATTGTGTACGCTGTTGTTTTTGCTGCGGTTACGCTGCTGATTTATGCAGTTATTCTTTTTATACCGGTCCGAAGGCAAACTCTTAAAGATAAGGCTAAACTTTATGGAATTAAAACCGGAGAAGGGGTAGCTGGGGAAGAACTCGGGGGAGAAGAAGAGGAAAGAAAAGGTTTTTTAGGTTGGATGTTACGGATTATATCAAAAGCTGCTTCCGGCAGAGGTATTATTGAGTTATTTGATTCTAAACTGGAAAGAGCGGGCATGAGTATAAAAGCTTCCGAGTTTATAGCTCTCCATGTATTCGGGGTAATGATTATCAGTTTATTAACTTACTATTTAAGCAAAAACTTAATTCTTACCGCTCTTATTGTAATACTGGCAGTATTAAGTCCTTTTTTATTGTTAAATATTAAAACATCGCAGAGGCTAAAGAAATTTCATGAACAGCTTCCCGATGCCCTCCAGCTAATCAGCGGTTCTCTTAAGGCAGGATATAGTTTTAACCAGGCTATGAGCATGGTGGTGGAAGAATCGAGGCCACCTCTGTCAGAAGAATTAAAAAGAACATTAAACGAGGTAAGAATGGGTGTGCCCGAAAGAGAAGCACTGGAAAATACTGCCGGTAGAATAAACAGTGAGTATTTTAACTGGGCCATTATGGCTGTAAATGTTCAGAGAGAAGTTGGTGGAAATCTTGCAAAATTAGTTGAAACCATATCAGGTACTATACGGGAAAGAGACAGGGTGATGAACCGGATTAGAGCCACGACATCTGAGGGCAGATTGTCGGCGATCATACTTATAATCTTACCTGTTATAGTAGCAATACTGATGTTTATTATAAATAGAGAATATATAAGAATATTATATACAACAAAGGCCGGCCTCCTGATGCTGCTTTTTTCCGGAGTTATGATAATTATCGGAATAATCTGGATTATAAAAGTCATCAGTATTAAGTATTGATGAGAGCCGGTGATTTAGAAACAGTGATCTGTTTTTAAAAAATTATTATTTATTTAAAAATTAAAATGGTTTTAAATTTGATAAAGTTTAATGTGGATAAGCAGGGTGGTGAATATACAGGATGTCAATAGATTCAATATTTAACTCAATACATACAATGTATTCAAAGTATTCAATATACATAATAATAGGGTTAGCTTTTGCGGCTGTTTTTTTACTGGTATTTTCCATAGGTTTATTTGTATCAGACAGGAGAAGCAAGAGAAGTACTGTTAAAAGTAAACTGGCATCCTACAGCATGTTAAAAGAAGGAGAGATGGAAATACCGCCTTTTTCCGAGAGAGTCGTTATGCCTGTCCTTAATAAAATTGCTTCTCTTATTAGAAAAATCAGCCCTAAAGGCGTTGTGGAATCTACAAGATATAAACTGGAATTAGCAGGGGTTCTGGAAAAAATTGGAGTTAATGTTTATTTAATGATTAAATTTTTATGTCCCGTCGTGTTCTTAATAATTTTTATATTACTTTTTATATTTTTTGACCTTCCCCTGATGTCAAATGTAGCATTGCTAGTAATGATACCGCTGTCCTATTTTATACCTGATATATTTTTACGGAGTAAGATAGATAAAAGGCAGGAAGAAATAAGAAGGGCAATACCAAATACTCTTGACATGTTAACCATAACGGTTGAGGCGGGAATGGGTTTCGATGCAGCTCTATCAAAGGTGGCCAAAAATGTAAAAGGTCCTCTCGGTGAAGAATTCAATAAAATGTTAAAGGAAATGAATATCGGTCTTTCAAGAAGCGAAGCTTTTCATAACCTGATTAAAAGAACAAGTGTATCAGACCTGGATTCGTTTGTTACATCGGTAATTCAGGCTGAGGTTTTAGGGATTTCAATAGGCAAGATTTTAAAGGTTCAGTCTTCCGAAATCAGAACTAGAAGAAGTATCAGAGCCGAAGAAGAAGGAATAAAGGCTCCCGTTAAGCTGACGTTCCCGCTGATTTTTTGCCTGTTGCCCGCACTTTTGGTTATTCTTATGGGCCCTGCGATAATAATGTTATATGAGGCCATCATTAATTTTTAAAATAAATTCAATTTAAAATAATCTTTAAGGTAATTTAATTTATTCTTCACAAATAATTAACTTCAGTTTCTGCAAATCTTTTTATTTAGGCGCATTTAATGTAAAATCTAAAACAATTTAATTGTATAAGTTTACGGGGAAGAGGTTTTATATGCTTCTGGCCATAGATGTCGGAAATACACAGACAGTTATTGGGCTTTTCAAAGGAGATAAAATACTTGCCTCCTGGAGAATGGTCACGCCAAAATATGAGACCGAGGATGAATTGGCGTCTGTAATTTTTGATTTTTTGAGGAATTCTAATTTTAATCCCGGAGATGTAAGAGATGTGGCAATTTCCTGCGTTGTTCCGGGAATACTTGATGAAATTATAAAAATGAGCCGCAAGTACTTTAACAGAGCTCCTTTTATTGTAAATAGTAATGTAAAATCCGATCTTGTGTTCAGCTATAATTGTCCTGCCGAGATAGGAGCGGACAGGATTGCAAATTCGGTTGCAGCCAGGGAAATATACGGATATCCGGCAGTTGTGGTAGATTTTGGAACGGCAACAACATTTGATATATTATCTTCCGGAGGAGAGTATATAGGAGGAATAATTGCCCCCGGCATAGAAATTTCAGCAGAAGCTCTTTTCACTAACGCAGCTAAATTATCTAAAGTTGATTTAAACTGGCCGGATTCGGTAATCGGGAAAAATACATGTGACGGCATACGCTCCGGTGTACTTTATGGATTCCTTGGGCAGGTAGATTTTATTATAGATAAGATAATAGAGGAACAAAATAAAAAAGATAATAATTTCAAACCTTTAGTGATTGCAACGGGAGGTCTTGCGTTCCTGATGGTTGAAAGGAGCAAATGGATTAAGATTTACGACCCCGATTTAACGTTAAAGGGATTAAAAATATTATTTGATAAAAACAGGCAATGATTTAATAAAAATGTGGAAATGAAGATTTGGAAACTCTCAAATTACCCGGGCTTATATGTGAACTTAAAAAACTTGTAATTGAATTCCTTGCAGATTACGGAGAAAAAAACTTGCCCGGCGGCGGTGCTCCGGACCGCAGCTTCTCATTTAAAATTGGAGATGTAAGCATAAAAAACCCCGTAATTTCTGCGCCCCTTGCCGGAATAAGTGATAATACCTATAGAATATTTGCCAGGTATTTCGGCTCTGCCCTTACATATACCGGGATGATTGCAAGTTACGGCATCTATTATAACCATAAAAAGAGCCTGGCACTGGCAGATATTACTGATTACGAAAAGCCCTGTGCCTTACAATTATTTGGCTCGGACCCCGGTATTTTAGCAGAAGCTGCGGTAAAAGTGGAAGATAAGGCGGATATTATAGACATTAACATGGGCTGCCCGGTTCCAAAGGTGCTTAAATCTAAAAGCGGGGGGTATCTTCTTCAGGATGAAGCTAAAGTTGAAAAAATCATAAAAAAACTTTCTTCAGTTTTAAAAAAGCCGCTTACCGTAAAAACAAGAACCGGATGGGACAGCAGCAGTATTAATATTTTAAATATTGCAAAAATCGCTGAATGCTCGGGTGCATGTGCCATATCCATTCACGGGAGAACCGTAAAGCAGAGATTTTCCGGTGAAGTTGATTATGGGTTAATAAAAAAAGTAAAGGAAAAAATTAAAATCCCTGTTATTGCGAGTGGTGATGTCGATTCTTCAAAGAAGGTAATTGAAGTGCTGGACTATACAGGCTGTGATGGGGTTATGATAGGTAGGGCGGCAAAAGGGAGGCTCTGGCTTATTATGAATATATTGATGGCTGTTTCCTGTGACAGTGCTGGCAATAAATTAATAGATCCGGAATTTATTCCTGATGTGGATTGGAAAAAAGAATTCTCAAAACTTTACCTGAAATTCCTGATTTATTTTAAAGGCGAAAATAGAGGAGCAAAGGAATTCAGAAAGCAACTCTCCTGGATTTTTAAGGGCACAAAGGGAATAAATAGGGCAAAGTGCGGATTCTTTAAGATTAAAAAATTTGATGAAGCCCTAAATTGTATTGATATGGTTGATAGGGTTTAAAGCACTAAATAAATAATAAAATTAATCAATAAAATTATTATTTTATTTAAAATCTTAATTTTAGTTGGTAGAATAGTAAAGTTATAAAATTATGGCCATAAAACATTATTGTCTCTTCGGGATGTAGCGCAGCCTGGTTAGCGCGCAGCGTTCGGGACGCTGAGGCCGGGGGTTCAAATCCCCCCATC
>CAZLME010000059.1:0-9136 GCA_964560595.1 uncultured Actinomycetota bacterium | reverse complement strand
TTACAGCTTCCATGATATCGGCTTTCTGAGGGATGGAAGCCTCTTCCAGTACCGAATTATATGGAATGGGAGTATTTAAACCTGCCACTATTTTTACCGGGACTTTTAGGTAGCCAAAAGCTCTTCCGGTCACTGTGGCACTGATATCAGAAGCAACAGAGCCCCTGCTGCATGCCTCGCAAACTACTATGAGCTTTCCTGTTTTTTTAACCGAATTTATCAATGTATCGATATCAAGCGGTACAAGAGTTCTCGGATCAATAACCTCGCAGCTAATACCCTCTTTAGATAACTCTTCTGCCGCTTCAAGTGACTTTAAAGCCATATTTGAATAGGCAAAAATGGTAATATCCCTGCCTTCTCTTTTAACTTCAGCTTTTCCAAAAGGTATGGTGTACTCTCCTTCCGGTACGGAGCCCCTAAGAGGATAAATCATTTTATGTTCTATAAACATTACAGGGCTATTATCCCTTATGGCAGTTTTTAAAAGTCCCTTTACATCGTAAGGCGTAGAGGGCATTACTACTTTCAGTCCGGGAATATGATAAAACCATCCTTCAAGGCTCTGGGAATGCTGGGCCGCAACTCCTTTTCCCACTCCGCCCTGCGTCCTTATTACAATAGGGACATTTACTCTGCCCTCGCTTATAAAGTGGATTTTTGCAGCCTGGTTTACTATCTGGTCCATGGCCAGGGCTGCAAAATCAATAAACATGATTTCAGCTATCGGACGGTAACCGGTAAGTGCCGCTCCTATTGCCGCTCCTATTATTGCACTTTCCGAAATAGGCGTGTTTATTACTCTCTCCGGTCCATATTTATCCAGAAGTCCCATGTATGCTTTGAATGCTCCATTGTAAACTCCTATATCCTCACCGATTAAAAACACCTTGCTGTCCCTATCCATCTCTTCGGTGATTGCCTCTTTTATGGCTTCCCTGTATTCGATTTCTCTCATAAATTTGCCTTCTCTAAAACATTTCCGTTAACTACTTACTGAATCAAGATGATCTTAGCTGATTTAATCTGATCCAATCTCTTTTAAAAATTTTTTAAGCTCTGGTTCCGGGCTTTTCATTGCAAAATTAACTGTGTCTTCTATTTTTTCATCAAGCTTACTTTCAATCTTTTGTATTTCTCCGGCAGTAACTATTTTTTCCTCAAGCAGTCTTTTTCTAAAATTTATTACCGGGTCTTTCTCACTGGTATAATATTCAACTTCTTCTTTCCCCCTGTATTCTGCGGGATCGTTCGGGTGATGTCCGTAAAATCGGTAAGTCTTTGCTTCAATAAGCGAGGGACCTCTTCCGTTCCTGGCAAACTCTACCGCAATCTTAACAGTTCTGTAAACCTCCAACGGGTCGCTGCCGTCAATAATATAACCAGGAATTCCGTAGGCATCGCTTCTTTTCCCTACATCAATACACGACACCGAATCTTTTGAACACATTGAAATAGCGTACATATTATTTTCACAGATATATACCACTGGCAGTTTTAATATGGCGGACATATTTAGAGCTTCATGAAATACACCATTATTAGAAGCTCCATCACCAAAAAAGCATACCGCCACACTACCTTCTTTATCCATTTTACAGGAGAGACCAGCTCCGACCGCTACAGGTATGCCACCGCCTACTATTCCGTTTTCTCCAAGTATTCCGAGCTCAATATCAATCATATGCATGGAACCGCCCCTACCGCCGCAATAACCCGTAGACTTACCAAAAAGCTCCGCCATCATCTTCCTTATGTCAGCACCTCTGGCGATAAGGTGGCCGTGGCCCCTGTGATTGGAAATAATATAATCCCTTTTACCGATTGCGTAACAGGCTCCAACCGGAATGGCCTCCTGTCCTATGCACGGATGAAGGTATCCCCATATTTTTCCCGATTTGTAAAGCTGGATAGATCTTTCCTCAAACTTTCTAATCTCTATTAATTTTTCGAGCATCCCTATTAATGTTTTACCGGGCAACTCAGCCATAAAACTCCTTTAAGTTTATAAAAAATATATGTTGACTTAATTCTACCTATTGCTTTACCCTGATTATCTTTATTTAAATTGCTTTACTTAAAAACCAGGATTAAACACTCTCAGGTAATCATAATATAAATATAAAAAAAATAAAATTTAAGATGTATATATTTGATTAAAATACAGCGATTGATACTCTGTATAATAAAATAGAAATATGGTAATATTTTTAACTTGAATTATCCGTTATTTTTTATTTTACCGGATAAAAAGAATCGGATATTTATTGTATAAAAAAATTTTAATAGATTATTTAAGAATCAATTCCTATATTAGACTCTTACAGCCTGACTATTAGGGATTTTAAAAATATAAATTTTAAATAAATATTTTTTAACCTGTGTCCATATTAAGAAAAAAACATAAAAAAAAGAATATTTCCAGAATAATACTTGGTATATTAGCCGTTATTATTGCAGGACAGTTGCTTTTTACATTTGCATTCGCTGGAATTATTGTATTTGCATTCAGAGCTTTAAATTCCTTCTTTGAAGATCTACCGGACCTGGAAGATTTTACACCTACTGAAGCTGCGCTGACCTCAAGAATATATGCAGCCGATGGTACCCTTATTGCAACTTTTCATGGCGAGGAAAACAGGGAGCTTGTATCATATGAACAGATACCCAGAAATCTCATTAACGCGGTTATCGCTATTGAAGATGAAAGATTTTACAAACACCACGGATTTGATATTGAAGGTATAATCCGTTCATTTATTATAAATCTTATGTCGGAAGATATAGAACAGGGTGCCACCACCATAACCCAGGGATATATAAAAAATGTGTATATGCCAGAAGAAAAATATGAAATAACCTATACGAGGAAGATTAAGGAAGCCGCCCTTGCATATCAGCTTGAAGAAATTTACTCCAAGGAAGAAATACTGGAAATGTATTTGAATACAGTTTATTTCGGGGAAGGTGCATACGGCGTCCAGGCTGCAGCAAAAGTTTATTTTAATAAAGATGTGGAATATCTTAATCTCCCTGAATGCGCCATGCTTGCAGGTCTTCTTCAATCTTACCTGCTCTCACCCTATATTGACAAAAAGTTAGCTCTTGAGAGAAGAAATCTGGTCCTTTATAAAATGCATGAGCTCGGCTATATAGACCAGAGTGAATATGAAAACACCTTAAATATGCCAATAATCACTCAGAGGCCGCGGGAGGAGACAGCAGAAACATTTGCCCCTTACTTTGTAGAATATGTTAAGCAGATATTAATAGAACATTACGGGGTAGAAAAAGTATTTAAAGGCGGATTTGAAATATATACCACCCTGGAACCCGAAATGCAGATTGCCGCTGAAAATGCAATTAAAGAAGTCCTCCCCGACCCCGAGGACCCCGCAGCCGCTCTTGTGGCCATGGACCCGCGGAATGGATACATAAAAGCCATGGTGGGAGGAAAAGATTTTTCGGAAATGAAATTTAACCTTGCCACCCAGGCTAAAAGACAGCCCGGCTCAACCTTTAAGGTTTTTGCCCTCATATCCGCTCTGGAGCAGGGAATCAGCCCCAATATGACATTTAATCCAAATGGGACCGTCGTATTTGATATTGAAGGCAGTGAACCCTGGGAGGTTAGCAACTACGATAGTTCCCATTACGAAACAGAAGAAATGACAATCCTTGATGCGACCGTAAGGTCCGTAAATGTAGTATATTCCCAGCTTATCATGAGAGTGGGAGCATATCTTATGGCAAAAATTGCAATGGATATGGGAATCGTAACCCATATGGATCCATACCCGGCAATGGGTCTGGGCGGACTGACCACGGGAGTATCCCCGCTTGAAGTCTGTACAGCATTTAGTACCATTGCCAATTATGGAGTAAGGCACTACCCGGTAGCAATACTTAAGGTTGCTGATAAGGACGGTAATGTTCTTGAAGAATATCAGGAAGAAAGCATACAGGTAATCACTCCTATCAATGCTTACCGGACAATAGAAATCTTACAGCAGGCCATGCAGAGAGGAACGGGTACCCGGGCAAGGCTTGAAGACAGGCCATGTGCCGGAAAAACCGGTACCACTGACGAAGCTGAAAATGCCTGGTTTACAGGATTTACCACAAATCTTGCGACCTGTGTATGGATGGGTTATCCCGAATCCAATATAAAAATGACAACCATACATGATATGAGAGTCCAGGGAGGCGCCCACCCGGCATTAATCTGGAAATCATTTATGACCGAAGCAACAAAAAATCTCCCCATAGAAAATTTTATAAGGCCCGCGGATGACAGAATTAATGTCCAGGTAGTAGTAAACCCCGAGACGGGAGAGATGATGATACCGAATAGATTTACACCGCTTGACCAGATTATTGTAAGAGAATTCCGTTACGGCCAGGAGCCCACGGTACAAATGCCAATCAATCCCGAGGAAGCTCCTATTATGCCAATGGTGGCACTGATGCCAATAGATGAAGCAAACCACATATTGATTGAGTCCGGCTATACTCATATAGAATATAAAAATGAGCCATACTCAGAAGTTCCCTCCGGGTATACCCACAGGCAGGATCCCATGTGGGGACAACCGGTAGAAACAACAAGGAAAGTTACAGTCTGGGTAAATCCTTAATCAAAATAAACGCTTAATTATTTCAACATGATTAGACATAACAAAGAAGTAAGAGTAAGATTTGCTCCCAGCCCCACAGGCTATCTGCATATAGGAAGCGCCAGGACCGCTCTTTTCAACTGGCTCTATGCAAAAAAAACAGGGGGTAAGTTTGTCTTGAGAATTGAAGATACCGACATTGCAAGACATCAGGAAGATTCAATAAGCAAAATTCTCCAATCACTGAAATGGCTGGGGCTTGATTGGGATGAGGGTCCACAAACTGGAGGAAAGTTCGGCCCCTACAGGCAATCACTCAGGGTTGACATTTATAAAGAATTTGCACAAAAACTGATCCTTAATAAAAAAGCGTACTATTGTTTCTGCAGCCCGGAAGAGCTTGAGGAAAAAAGAATAATAATAACAGGAGAAGGAAAGCCGTTTAAATATGACAGAAGGTGCCTGAAACTTTCACCCGGAGAAGTTAAGTATAATATTGACAGCGGCAAACCCTGCGCAATAAGGTTTCTGGTACCCGAAAATGAAGTAATTGATTTTAAGGATACGGTATACGGGGATATAAAGGTTAACTCTGAAAACATTGAGGACTTTATTATAATAAGGTCAAACGGGCTTCCCACCTATAATTACTCCACTGCCATAGACGACGCACAGATGAAAATAACACAAATCATAAGGGGAGAGGACCACCTGTCAAATACTCCAAAACAGATCTTGATTTACAGGGCACTGGGTTTTAAAACCCCCAATCTTACACACCTTCCAATGATACTCGGCCAGGACGGCCAGAAACTGAGTAAAAGACACGGCTCCATTTCCATTGAGAAATATATGGAAGAAGGATTCTTAAGAGAAGCAATACTTAACTACCTCGCACTTCTCGGATGGGCCTATGACGAGAAGACTACAATTTTTTCAATTGATGAGCTTATAGAAAAATTCGATACCGGCTCAATAAATAAAAAACCAGCTAAATTTGATTATGAGAAACTTCTATGGATAAACGGGTACTATATAAGAGATTTAAGCAAGGGGAATCTGGCGGAACTTCTTAAAAATAAAATAAAAGTCTACCTTAAATCACAAAAAACGGATGATGTGGAAAAAAGTGCGGGGGAGCTGGAACAGAAGATTATGAAAATAACACCCCTTGTAAAAGAACGCATAAAAACATTAAAAGAGAGTGTGGGCATGATCAGTCCTTTTTTTGTAAAAATCTCATACAGCGATAAATCGAAAACTTATTTTAAGAATAAAGATATTGATGCTCCGGGCATATTAGAGAGTGTCTTTAAGGCACTCAGTGAACTGGATAAGAGTTTTTATGCCGGAGACATTGAAAAGAGTCTAAGATCAGTTTCGGAAAAATCAAATATAAATTTTAGAAAAATTGCAGAAGTTATAAGAATTGCCATATGGGACAGTACCGTAAGCCCTCCCCTGTTTGAGACTATAGGGATACTGGGTAAAGAATTGACTTTAAAAAGGATAGAAGGGTACTTAAAAATCATTTCATAGGAAATGAGGATTATCTTGCGGAGCCATTCTATACCTTAAAAAACCATCTTCCGTTTTCTCGTGGATTTACCTAGATCTTCCCTCAATCCTTTTATCTCCGCAGCTATTTCATTTAAGATTTGTCCGGAGTTATTATCAGCATTAAATAGAATTCTGCCCCCGCTTTTAGAATTTAAACTGTCTATTTTTTCCTTTATTAAATAACTTATAAAAAAAGATAGGGATACATCCATCTTTTTAGCAATCTTTTTCGCATCATCTATTAAATTTTTATTAAACCTAAAACTATACATTTTTTTAGTCATAGTAATTTGATACTAAATATATGTGACATTTTTGTCAACAAAATTATCCTTGAGATTTGCTTGATTTTAGAACCATGGGAAGTGTACCGGGAACAGTTCGATCTTTAAAGCAATAAATGAAATATTTTTTTATTACTAATGCTATAATAATAACAATTATAATTAGATATAGAGTATCAAACATAAAAGAAAAATTTATATAAGAAAATAACTTATGAAAAATAAAAAAATATATTTTGACAATGCATCAACCACAAGAGTTGACGACAGAGTCTTTAGATATATGCAGCAATTCTTTAAAGATAATTACGGCAACCCATCAAGCCTTCATGATTTTGGTGAACCCGCAAGAAAAGCTGTAGAAAAAGCAAGAAACCAGGCTGCAAAACTCATAGGAGCCGATGAAGAAGAAATATACTTTACCTCCTGCGGCACCGAATCGAATAATTTTGCATTGTGGGGGCTGCTAAAAGCTTATAAGGATAAAGGAAGTCATACAATATCTTCCGAAATTGAACATCTATCAATTTTAAATCCACTAAAGGAGCTTGAAAAAGAAGGCTGGAAAATAAGCCCTGTCCCAGTGGATGAATATGGTTTTGTAAATCCAGAAAATATAAGAAAGGAAATAAGAAAAGATACGGTACTGGTATCCATTATGCATGCAAATAATGAGGTGGGAACCATTCAGAAAATTAAAGAAATATCAGCTATCGCAAAAGAAAACAATATTTTATTCCACTGCGACGGTGCGGCAGCTGCTGGAATAATACCCGTTAATATAAGAGAGCTCGGGGTGGATGCATACAGCTTTACTTCCCAGCAGATGTACGGACCAAAGGGAGCCGCTGCCCTGTATGTCAAAAAGGGGGTAAGAATAAAGCCGCTCCTTCTTGGAGGTATCCAGGAAAGAGGAAGAAGAGCAGGAACCGAAAATGTCCCCGCTATTGCGGGCTTTGGTAAGGCGTGTGAGGTGGCTGCCGGTGAGATAGATAAAAATATAAAATATGTCTCAGGGTTAAGGGACAAACTGATTAAAGGAATAAATGAGAATATAAAAAATGTCAAATTAAACGGGCACCTCACGGAAAGAACTCCCGGCAATGTACATTTTAGTTTTGAATTCATAGAAGGAGAGTCAATACTGCTCATGTTGAATCTTGAAGGAATTGCCGCTGCCAGCGGTTCTTCCTGTGCATCGCAGGCGCTAAAAAGCTCTCACGTCCTTATAGCAATGGGGCTCTCCCCTACTATGGCTCAGGGCTCGATTCTTTTTTCTCTCGGAAAGTATAATACACCGGAAGAGGTGGAGAGGGTTATCGGGGTATTGCCTCCCATTGTAGATAGATTAAGAAAGATGTCACCGTTATATAAGGAATAGGCAAAGGAATAGACATAAAAGTACTTGAAAGCAACTATTAAAAGTAATATATTTGTTTAGGTTTTAAAGCCCGGGAATAATAAATTAAATAATTATAAGATAATTTACATTTTTAAATAAAGAGGTACAAATGATAATGTATGGCAAAAAAGTTATGGATCACTTTATGTCTCCCAGGAATGTCGGGGAGATAAAGGATGCAGATGGCATAGGTGAAGTCGGAAACCCGGTTTGCGGGGATATGATGACTTTCTATATAAAAGTTAAGGAAAATAAAATCGATGATGTTAAATTTAAGACCTTTGGCTGCGGAGCTGCAATTGCCGTGTCCAGTATGGTCAGTGAAATGGCAAAGGGGAAAACTCTTGATGAGGCATTAAAAATATCAAATAAAAATGTTGCCAAAGAACTGGGCGGGCTGCCCAAAAATAAACTTCACTGTTCAAATCTGGGAGCAGATGCATTGCATAAGGCAATTGAGAATTATCAGCAAAAGCAAGGGAATAAAAAATAGTCTTAATATAGACAGGAGTCAATATGGCTGAAGAAAAAATAAAAAGTGAAGGTAAAAAGGGATCGTGCAGATGCCCTTATTGCGATATGGAACTGGATAGCAAAGAGATTGAATTTTGTTCTTTCTGCAATTTTAAAGTCAGCCACTGCCCGTCTTGCAGCTATCCTGTTTCAGATAAAATGAAAAAATGCCCAAACTGCGGGGCAAACTTATAGCAGTAAAAAAATAATAGCCATAATAATTATTGTAGAAATAAAAGGGACACTCAGTATATATTTACCGGCTGGCAGATATAGGAGTAAATACTTACACAAATACTTATGAGCGAGAAATGCAAAAAAGAAACTGAAGAAAACTTTGACGAGTACATTGACTGCACAGGTCTTTACTGCCCTGCTCCAATATATGAAACCAGAAAGAAAATAGATACCATGGAAAAGGGCCACATACTGAAAATAACTGCGGATGATCCGGGTTCCGGGCCTGATATAAGAAGCTGGGCCAGGATGACCGGAAACGAACTCGTAAAGGCAGTGAAAAATAATAATATTTTTACTTTCTATATAAGGAAAACCGGGTAGATTTACATTCCGCTTAAGATTCCATTATTCTCTATGCAATTCTTACATTTTATACAACTATATTTTGCCACACAGAAAAATTTCTGATAGCATTATTATGCCATTTGCATATAATAATTATGCTTCTTATTAATGCTTCTTTTTTTGGGGAGTCGTCTAGAGGTAGGACATGCGGCTCTGGACCGTAGAGCGGGGGTTCG
>CAZLME010000058.1:0-9198 GCA_964560595.1 uncultured Actinomycetota bacterium | reverse complement strand
CTCAATGGCAGAAGCCTGAAAACCTCGAACGACGGGAACGGTATGTGCAGGAAGAAACCTATCGTGAGGTCGGGCCTCCTTTCCTTCAGCATCTTCGGCAGAAGCAGGAGATGGTAGTCGTGTATCCATATCGTGTCGCCTTTCTTCGCAACGCTGAGCACGGACCTGAGGAACTTCTCATTCACCTTCCTGTAGGCATCCCACATGTCCTTTTCGTACTCCGCGTACTGCACGAAGTAATGGAAGAGCGGCCACAGCGTCTTGTTACAGAAACCGCCGTAATGGACCTCTATATCCTTTGAGGTAAGGAAAACCGGCACGCTGCTGAACCTTCTTCTCAGCGTGTTTTTTATCTTCGTCTTCTCTTTCATGCCGATTTTTTCTTCTTCCAGGCCGCACCAGCCCAGCCACATGCTTTCCGTCGATTTACCAAGAGATGCGAGCCCGGTGGCGACCCCACCGACGCTCTGCCGGAAATCCAAAACGCCCTTGACCTTCCTGACGGTCACGGGGAGCCTGTTTGAAACGGTTATTATCCTATGCATCGAATTTACATCCACCCGCTTACTTGTTAAAATCAAAGTTAATATGCCTAACCCTTGCTCTTCTTTCCTTCGGGCAAGAGATAGTTGCTCATAAGGTTGAGCCAGTCTACCATGAGCCTTGTAACCAGGAAGTTGTTCGTGACGTGTATCCTCCCGCGCCTTCCCATCTCGTTTCTGAGCTTTTCGTCCCCCAGGAGCTTACAGACGCATGCGGCGAATCCTTCCAGATTGTCCGGATCCCTCAGGAAGCCGTTCATGCCGTCCATGACCTGGAACGGTATCCCGCCGACGTTAGATGCGACGACCGGGGTTCCCTTGAAAAGCGCCTCGGAGACCACGAGCCCGAAGCCTTCTCTCAGCGACTTCTGTATCACCACGGCGGATTCCTTCTGTATGCAGTTCACCATGACGTCCGTCGTGTCCAGTATGAGCTTTATCTCGTCCCTGTGCCTGCTTTTATTCCTCATTCTCTCGGTCCTCTCGAATATCCTCTGGCCCTCCGGGTCATCCACCGAGAAGGAGCCCAGCACCACCAGCTGGCACTTCTCCTTCCTCCTCACCCTCTCGAATATCTTTATGACACCGACGGGGTCCTTCCATTTGTCGAATCTCGATATCTGGGTTATTATGGGTATGCTTCTGTCTATGTCATGCTCCTCGAGGTTCCTTTTCACGGTCCTTTCCGAGATGGGCCTGTTCTTAGGGGAGAGGGGGTCTATTGCCGGATATATGACGGTCTGGGGTATCTTGAGCCTCTTCTTGTAGTTTTCCTTCGAGACCACTAAGTGGTCGTACTTGTTCACAAAATTCCTAATGTAGCTCCACGTACCCCTGTCAGGGCGGGAAAGGTCCACATGGAATCTGCATATCCAGGGCTGCTTCTTTTCATAAAAATCTATGAGGGGCAGCGGCTGCGGGTCATGCACTATCACCATGTCATGGTCTATGTGCGTGAATATGGAAAACCTCTTGTTGGTGTTGTAGTAAATTTCCTTCTTCTTTTGGGTGAGCTTTATTCTCTCCCCCTGGAGCGAATTGTGTATCCTCTTGGTTACGTTGAAGAAATCGGAAGAGCCGTGAAGCGTCCTCCAGCCCATGTCTATGTCAAGGAGGTTGAAGAGGACCACGGAACTGTTGAGCATCTCGGCGACGCCTCCGCCGTGCGAAGTCGAGTTTATGCACAGTATGTGCTTATCCTTGAGGAGCTCTGCTTTAGCCCTCAGCTCCCCTATCTGCTCGCCGCCCGCGATTTTCTGATACTGTTTCAGTATTTCCATAATTATATGTTGTAACGATGTTAAAAATCAATCGCCGCCGACCTTAGATAATATCCGTACTTGGTGCCCTTTCTCACCTTTCCGTTCCGTACCTGAAATAAAGGAGCGCCGCAAAGGCAAACAGAGCTGTCACGCCTGCCCAGGAGAGTCCCGAGAAGTTCGGCGGGAAGACCACGTTTATGTCCAGGATCTCCATGTCCGTTATCTCCAGAGCCGCCTCGGGGCTGCGGGTCGAGTTCGCCAGGAGCGTCAGCGTGTAGGAATCACCTATGTCGTAAGTGTATATCACTGCGTGCACGGTCTTGGTCTCCTTCGCCAGTAGCGTCAGGTTGAGCGTCCTGTTCCCGTCCATCAGTTCCCCTTCCGAGACGTCGACGAATCTGGCCAGCTGGTAGTCGTCAAGCATCCTTATCGATACGCTTTCCGTGATGTCCTGCCTGTTTGCCACCACTATCGGGAGGATGTCGTACGATCCGAGCGTCATGTAAATGTTGCTCGATGCCGTCGAGATGTCGAACGGCTTGAAGACCGCGAAGCTGTGCTTTTCCGTCTCTCCCCTGTTGCCCGCCCTGTCGTCGGCATACGCCATGTACGTGATGTTGTAGTCGTCTTCCCAAGTCTCCGTTACCGTGCAGGTGTTTCCCGCGCACGGCGGAAGTATCTCAGGTCCTTGCACAAGATAGCCCGAGCCGAGCCTGTACATCCAGTAAATGACGCCGGTTTCGCTGACGCCCGTGTAATCGTCGTCGCCAGGATCGGCAGCGACGCTGAATGAAACGGTTGTCCCGGTCATGACCGTGTCGCCGTCCGGCACGTCCTGGCCGAGGTTATTCGTGGCAGTGACGGTTATCGACGGAGGTGGATTCTTGTCTATGGACGTGTTCTCGGCCGCCACTTCCCAATCTCCTATGTTTGCGCAGCCCGCATCGACATTGTCTATGGCCCTTGCCCTGAAGGTGTACGTCCGGTTGTCTTTGCGTGTCCCTTCTACATCATACTGGTCGAACATCTCGCTGAGCGTATCTCGGTCGACGCACGAGACGTATTCGCAGCCCTTTGTCTCGTCATTCAGAGCCAGGACCTGACTGATGTCGTTTATGTCGGACCACGGATACCAGTCCTTTGTTAGAGTATTATCCTTGATGTTTGTGACCTTGTACTCGATTTGGTAGCATTTCAGGCCGGACCCAGTGTCGGCGCCGAGCCAGTCCACGTCAAATGAATCCCGGTTGGTATACATGGGATTACTGGCTATACTGCTGACCCACGGGGGGCTGGTGTCAACAGTGCTGCAGTTGCAGTCATCGACGGCAGGGTCAGAACACGACCAATCTGTTGGGTCCTGAACCAAATTACCGTCATCGACCGCAAGAACCCTGTAACAGTACTGCGGGTTGTCCCCCGTAATGTATGAAGACTCCGAGAGGTTTATCTGGTAGAAATCCTGCGTGAGTCCGTACTGGTTTCCTGACCATCCCGGTCCGGGAGGGCTCGGGAAATTCGCCCTGTCGGCGTATTCAAAATCATACGCATAAGCGTAAGGGTTTCCGGCCAGCGTGACGTTGAACACCCTTCCCACCCATGAGCCGTCATCAGGCCCCGTTATCCATGCTTCGGGGGGCGTGTTGTCGATGCTGAACGTTTCGTTCCTCCAATCGCTCCATTCACCGCCTGCGCGGGCCATGACACCCACGTCAAGATTGTTTTCCTGAGAAGCTATGGCAGGGAAAGTGGCCCATGTGTGATTCCACTGCATAGTCGGCGCCACCAAGGTGCAGCCCGGCCCTGACGCAGAGCACAGCAATACGGAGAAAACCAACGAGCCGCCGCTGTCTGTGATCACGTATAAGACCTGATCCACGTCATCGTTGTCATCGGGGTCGTCTGCGCTGACGTTGAATTCGATGTCCCCGCGGAATGTCCCGGGTGTGGGGAATATTTCGTCAACGCTTGGCCGCCTGTTGACCCTGCAGCATAACCAGTACCGGTAAGTCGGGTCTATGCAGTCGCCTAGATGGGCATTTCCCAAAGATGACAACGTGGCAAGGCATTCTGTTGTAGCCGGGCAGTCGCCCGTGAACGTTGGGCTCTGGCTGTCAACCAAACTGCAGAACGGCTCTCCCGTATCGGCCGACAGGCAGACGTCAACAGGGGATGAGAATCCCGACGCTCCGAGAGGCTCTTCGGCGTGCGCGTTGTCAGCAGCGGAAAGCCGCAGCGCTGCCTCGGTTATAGGCGCCGAGCAGTCCGAGCCGACGTCCGTGTAACCGTCCTCGCAGCAGACGAGCCTGCCGTAGCTGCTCCCTGTAGCCGTGCCGCCGTGCGCGTTGTCATCGGCCGACAGCCTGAATATGATTTCCTGATCCGTGCCTGAACACGAATCCGTCACCTGGCACGTAAAGGCTGAGACTGCCGCAGGAAGCAGGAAAGCCAGAATTAGCAAAGCCATTGAAATCTGACGAATATACCCAGTTTTCATACAAATCAAAAGAATTTTTTACAGTTCTCCCTTATACTCTCCGTCTTTATTTCATCGCAAATCTCCGGGAGGTTCTCATATATAGCCTTGTCTTTGAGCTCATAATCATAGCATTCCTGTTCAGTCATCCCGGGATTCACGGCGACGCAGCTCGTATCAACGACCAAATCTTCACCGCTTTCTTGGCTCTCATTCGAAATTTGGGGCATATCGGTAAAAAGAAGGAAGACTATGGCGATTATCACCACACCGATGACGACAGCCAGAATCTCCATCTCATAACCGAGCTTCTTTTTCGGCTTTTCATGCGCGCCGGCAGCGGCTTCAGGAAGCTTTTCAGGCAGGCGGGTCTTTCTGCGCCTTTTCCCTTTCTCATGGCCGTGACCGGGTGTCATAATATTGTTTTGGTAACTGTTATTAAAATAACAGGACCATGGCTGCGCATAATGGCCCGTGATTTATAAAAACTGGCAGCAATTTCATGTTCATGAAAGTTTTCGTTTCCGCGAACATACTTGGCGTCTTCGCCTTCGACGAAAAGGGGAAGATGGTCCATTACAATCTCTTCAGTCCGGACCCTGAGCTCATAGCGGAAAGGCTCAACGACCTGAAGAAGGGCGAGCTGATAACCGAGGAGGAGGCTCTCCTCAAGGACCTGATAAGGTCGGGATACAAGGAGATAGCATGGGACAAGAAGATAGACTTCCCCGGCATAAAGTGCCTCTACGAGCCTGAGAACGCGGCAAGGGAGATACTCCAGAGGGATTTCAGGAAGCTTGCGGTCGACCTCCGCTTCGTCCGGGACCAAGCCGAACTGAACAGGCTGCTCTCGCAGGTGAACGTCCAGCTGACCAAGAAGGAACTGAGGAAGGAGAAGAGGGACGTAATTCTCATGCGCGCCATAGGGGTTGTCGACGAGCTTGACAGGACCATAAACACGCTGTCTGAGCACATGAGGGAGTGGTACGGGGTGTACTTCCCCGAGGCCGAGAAACTGATAAGGGACCACGGCCAGTTGGCAAAGGCCATATGGAAAGAGGGCGTCCGTGAGAAGCTGACGGACAAGAAGGTCAGGAAGTATGCGGATATAACCGCAGGCATGCCGTTCTCCGGGGAAGACCTCGCCGCGGTCAGGAGCTACGCGGAAAAAGTGCACGGGCTTTACACTGTCAGGGAGGAGATATCCGATTACATAAAGAAGGAAAGCAGGAAATTCATGCCGAACCTCTCGGCCATCGCCGGCCCGCTGATAGCCTGCAGGCTGGTCGCACAGGCCGGGGGGCTGGAAAAGCTGGCGAGGATGCCCACAAGCACCATACAGCTCCTTGGCGCGGAGAAGGCGCTTTTCAGGCATCTTAAGTCAAAGGACAAGCCGCCGAAATTCGGCGTCATATTCGCCCACCCGCTCATACAGGAGGCTGACAGAAAGGAGAAGGGAAGGGTGGCAAGGATACTGGCGTCAAAGCTTACAATGGCAGCAAGGGCGGATTTCTATACAGGAAAGGATATGAGCGAAAAACTCATGTCTGATATTAAGGCCAAACTCAGACCCGGGAAGGTTAAAGGGAAGTGACGCTCATTTGCAGTCCCCGCACAACCATCCCGCAGTAGTCAGAGTCACTTCCTCGGATATCTCGCCGCAGTTGTCGCATACGGCAAAGCTGCTCTTTGCGTATACCTTTGGCCTGTATTTGTCGTGCTCCCTTATCCTCGAGAAGCAGAAAGAACAAATGTGCTTCTTGATGGTGCTGTCGGTTGTCTCAGGCCATCTGTCTTCCCAGATAGTGTCCCCGCATATATGACATTTTTCCATTTCTTCGCCTCCTGTGGGAATGGTGGGATTCATTTTAATGTGTTGTATTTTTTATTAAAAAGGATTTCCATCCTGCAACTGATATATCACGACATTTGTTTTCAACTACATCGTTAATCGACTTAACAGGTCCAACGGGTAACGTTTTTATTTCCCCATCCCCGATAACCTCTTATGAAAGAATTATTTCCCGGCGTCTGGAAAGACGGGAGGAAACTTTTCACGAAAAGCCTCGTCAGGAACGACAGGACCTATGCCCGGAGCGTAGTCAAGAAGGGGAAGCTTGAATACAGGGAATGGGACCCCGATAAGAGCAAGCCAGCAGCCGCGATAATGAGGGGCATCAGGGAGTTCCCGCTCAGGCCGAACGACAAGGTGCTTTACCTTGGCGCCGCGTCAGGCGCCACATGCAGCTTCTTCTCGGACATCATAGGGGCCGAAGGCGTCATATACGCTGTTGAGATTTCCGGAAGGACTGCCAGGGACCTGAACATAACCGCGGAGAAGAGGGGCAACATAGTGCCCATACTGGCTGATGCGCGGAAGCCGGAAGGCTACGATTGGGTAGAGCCCGTGGACATCGTTTTCGAGGACGTCGCCAGCGACGAGCAGACGGCCATAATGATACGCAACGCGGAGAAGTTCCTCAAGCCCGGCGGACACGCCATGATCGCGATAAAGTCCAGAAGCATAGACGTTGTCAAAGACCCCAAGCAGGTCTACATGGAGCAGCTCAAGGAGCTGGAAAAGAAATTCAGGATAATCGAGAAAGTGGAGCTCGACCCCTACGAGAAGGATCACATGTTCGTTATCATGAAGCCGAAACAGCCTTAAGCTCACCGATTCTTCTCAGCAGCCTCTGCTCGAACTCCTTCCAATCCCTTTTCGGGACCACGGCCCCGGCCGCCTTGACGTGGCCGCCTCCGGAGCCCAGGCCGCCCACGGTTTCCTAGATAAGGTCGTTGAGGTTCACGTCGCCCATCTGGCACCTCGCGGAGACCTTGACCATCTGCTTGCTGTCCTTTATAACGAATATCATCTTGTCCGGGTGCTTCTCCGCCAGGATGGTCGATATGGTCGATGCTACGTTAAGCGGGCTTTCGATCTTGTAGACGAACATGTCAAGGTTCGGGTATTCCCTCGCCTTCTTCCGGAAACCGGACACGGCCTTCCTTATCTCCTTCTCGACCTTGGCGTAGCATCCCCTGAAATAGCTGTTCTCCAGTACCCTTTCATACTTGTCGCTGCCGGTCATTATCTTCAGGCTCCTGTCGGCGCCCCTGAGACCGTGGTATATGACGGTGGCCATAAGCTTCTTCGACAGCATGGCCATCTTCGGATACTTGCCCCTCGCGCAGCCGGGATAAAGCTTCTCGCATTCGTCAAGCACGTCCCCGCAGTCCTGATAGGCGTAATCACCTATCACCCCCGTCGCCGCTATCCATACGAGCTTCCTGACGTCTTTTCCCAGCTTCTCCAGGAGCCTGTACACGAGGACGCTGGCCGGTATGTAGTCACCGCTTTCGAATATGGGATTTATGTGTATCAGCCTGCCGGAGTTCATGTCCTTCTCCGGGACATGGTGGTCTATGATTATCATCTTCGTATTTAGCGATTCCTTCATCAGCTTCTCGAGCTTGCCCGATTCCTGGTCAAGCGGCAGGTCGAGCATCACAACCAGCGATGGCTTTATTTCCATGAGCATCTTCATGAGCCTGCTGTCCATCATCGGCCCCTCGAGCGGAAGGGGTGCGTATCCCTTGAAGAACCTGAGGAACAGCGCGGCGGAGCATATGCCGTCGGTATCCGTATGATACAGGAGGACCTTCTTCCCATCAGTCCCCAGAAAAGACTCAAGCTTCCTTTTGTCCAGCTTCATCCTCTTAATTGGTCAGCAGTTTAAAAATTAGCACTCGTTTTTACGCATTCTCGATTCTCAGACCTCGACCTCTTTCCAGACCATCTCTATGGGCTTGAAGAACTCCCTAGTGAACTCGACTACATTCCTGACAGAAAACGGCTTGCATGTGTAAATATCCACCGTAAATAGCGCGGGCATCCCTTCCATGGGCGGGTAGCTGTAGAAGTCCGTCCCGGAAGTCTTCCAGTGTATCCAGCTACCCCACCCCATCTCATGCGCATGACTTGTGACAGGCTCCTTCAGCATTTCCATCTTCGCGACCTCGGAAAGCCTGATGAGATACTCCTTGAACTGTTCAGGCTCAATCAGTTTCTCTACAGTGCCTTCTAGGATGAGCCTCTGCCTTATGATGTGAGGTGCCAGATTCTTCCACATAATCATCACTGCGTTTCTGTCAATGGCCTTCTAGTCGGTACAAGCTTAACACGTTTTGCATTCTCGTTGAATTCTATCTTGAAATGTTTGAAGAAATTGTTTCTGCCAAGCAAAATTTCATCAATCCCGGACTCTTCATCCATAAGAACGTGTATTCTCGTGTTTCTCAGCCTTTTTACTTGATTCCCCCTTCTTAGTGTTAAAGTCGCTAGGCCACTCTTGCATTTTATGCGACCACCGACACCATCAGCTTCTTCCTCTTTCCCTGTCAATTTTATACCAACGGCTTCTGCTATATCTTTAGGAAAAAGTACAAAATCCGAACCGGAATCTATCAAACCCATAACTTCCGTCTGGTTTCCTTCAACAGAAACCAATACGGGTATTTTAGGCCGGCAAAAACCTCGCTCCAAAACATATTTGTAATTGAGGTTAGTCATAACACGACCACCTCAGACAATCTGCAATACCCTCTTTGGTATTTTGGCTATCATCGGTACTTCATTTGGATATTCTTTTCTAATCAAATTCATTCTTTCTTTTACATCTTTCGCTGTTCCGTTTGCTACGACCTTATCTTTCAGGATTACAACCCACTGTCCTTCGAATTTTCTTTCCTCAGATATTCTAGAAAATGTAGAAAAATTACTTTCCATAACCATTATATAACACCTCTTATTTTAATTGTTTTCAATGATACTAATTTGAAGTAAAGTTTAAAAATTAGAGCCTGTTGTTAAGTAAAGTTGCCAACGCTACACCCATACAAGTCGGCAGGATAGGCATTC
>CAZLME010000057.1:7713-9358 GCA_964560595.1 uncultured Actinomycetota bacterium | reverse complement strand
CAGACACTATTTTCCAGGTTTTTTATTATAATCTACTAACAACGGACGTTGAACCTTTAAGAATAAACCCGACAGCATTTGACCAGCTCCAGGCGGATATTTATGGAGATAAAATTGTATGGCAGGATTTTAGATTCGGCAGTGAAAATACGCAGATATATCTATATGATTTATCAACCGGAAATGTTACCAGGATTTGCCCTACATCTTCAAACCAGATATCCCCGTATATTTATGAAAATAAGATAATTTGGTCAGATAATATTGATAATATCGCAACTGATTTTTATAAATACCAGGTCTATATGTATGACATTGAAACTTCAACAGTTACAAGAATAGACCCAACGAATTCCAGGCAGGGTGGCACTGCAATTTTTGAAGACAAAGTGGTTTATTTTGATAATAGAAATGGAGGCGTATACCAGACATATATTTATGATATTACATCCGGAACATCGTCAAGATTATTCCCGACAATAGAGGACCAGTTTGCAGCAAAAATTTCCGGTAATAAAGTAGTCTGGGATGAAAATAGTCAAATATATGTTTATGATATTTTAGCGGGTGGGATTCCAGAAAGAGTAGACCCGACATCTGATTTACAGTTATATCCGGATATATATGGCAGCAGTATTGTATGGGAAGATGAAAGAGACCTGCACAGCAACAAGCAGCAGATATACCTTGAAGCTTCCCCTCTTAAAATTTCACCTTCTGTTATTGAGTCTCTTTTTGCAAGATTTGAAAGCATAATAAGAAGACCTGTTTTTATATCTGATGATTTGGAATCTAGATTAACTGAGGCGATGCTTTCATTTATTAATAATTCAATAAATATATATAATTCGTTTACCGGTAAAAATATTAAACCGATTGTAGGTTTTCCTGAATCAGATATCGCCAGTATTTATGAAAACCGGGGAATAGAGCTTTTCGAAGAACATAAAGTTGCTGAAATAATAACTGAGGAAGAAGAAAAGGAAACGGGTGAAGAAGAAAAAGAAGTAGAAACTACCGGTACTTCAGGCCAGGATTTATCAGAAGAAACTGTCGAAGAGACAACACAGAAAACCGGGGATACACAAACGCAGGTTGCAAACTCGGCCCCGACAGTAGAATTAAAAATCGTTGAAGGACCTTATTATGATAAAGAAAATAAGGCATGCTGTTACAAGGTTGAAGCCGTCGTTAGCGGTGAGCCCGGACCCAAAGTTGAGTTTTCCCGGGATGATTCAGATGGGGAATTCGGCAAATATATTTCTTATATAGAACTTAAAAATGAAAAAGACTTCTGTGAGCTGTCTGCTGCTGCATCCAATTCAGAGAGCAGTGCAACTGCTACAATAAAATTGAAATGGGACTGTGAAATCCCGGAAGTAGATGTATCAGAAATAGAAGTACCGGTCCTTAGTAAAATAGAAATTGAAAAAATAATACAGGGTTCCATGACAACAAGAGTACTTCCACCGCATGTTGTACTTCATCCATCTGATATAGGATATATTGTTTATCCTTCAGGTGTTAATACTACTACGCTGATTATAGGTGATTCCATCTCCAATACTGATGTAAGAGGATACTTTGCATTTGACTTGAGTTCACTTGAAGAGAAAAATATATTATCGGCAACTTTATATATGAA
>CAZLME010000057.1:0-7703 GCA_964560595.1 uncultured Actinomycetota bacterium | reverse complement strand
TTCCACTGACAGCTGATGATTACTTAATGCTCGGCCTTGTCCGTCCGGTCACAACCTTTGACAAAAACCTGGATCCAATAATATTCTCAAGAGAAGATCTTCCAGTCGCAATTGATAATGTAGCAAATAGTGCTCACGATAAGAAGCTGCAATTTGGGATACTTTACAATGATACCACTGATAGTGATAATCAGGTAGATGGCAGAGAGTATTACAGAAATGATATAAGTTTGATTGTTTATTATTCAGACTAATTATAAGTATATTAAGTGTACTATTAAATTGCGCGGAGTATTATTTATTAAATTCACTAAAAAAAATAATTCCTGTTGATTTATTAAATTAAGAGCGTATTTTTGGGGCAACTTGACTGACAAAAAACGGTTCAAAGCATAAGTACCATGATAAGGAAATCACTTTTTTCCTATTAGTGGTGGGTGGTATTGGATTTGAACCAACGACCTCTGCGATGTCGACGCAGCGCTCTAACCGGCTGAGCTAACCACCCATATCTTAATTTTACCAGAGTACAGAAGCTCCAGTCAAAAGACTGTTTTTTTAACTATGACTTAATAATTTGAATCTTTTAACTTAGAGGTTCTCATCTTTTAGCAATTATAATATTATTGTAATAAAAAAATATAATGAAGGTAAAAGATACGGAAAGCAAAAGCTATAAAGCAGCAGTGTTTGGTGGAGGATGTTTCTGGTGCCTTGAGGCAATATTTAAGCAGCTCAGGGGAGTAAAAAGTGTTGAATCCGGCTATACCGGCGGGCCAGTAGAAAATCCCACTTATAAGCAGGTTTGTTCAGGAGATACCGGGCATGCTGAAGTGGTAAGGATTACCTATGACCCGGAAGTAATAAGCTACAGACAGTTGCTTGAAGTATTTTTTTATATTCATGATCCCACAACCTTAAACAGGCAGGGAAATGATGTAGGGTCGCAGTACCGTTCCGTGATATTATTTAAAGGCCAGGAGCAGGAGCAAACTGCGAAAGAATTGATAGAGGAGCTTGAAAAGCAGAAACTTTACGATGGCTTTATTGTTACAGAAGTTAAGCCTCTTGATACTTTTTACCCGGCGAAGGATTACCATCAATCTTATTATGAGAATAATATTGACCAGCCGTACTGCCAGCTGGTAATATCTCCAGAAATTAAAAAATTACGGGATAAGTTTAGTGACCTGTTAAAACAGTAATTGGTTAAGATAACCAACAACGTTTAATACCTGAAAAATCTTTTTCTCACGTAGGGGTGCCTTTTTATATTTATTTTAATTATTTAATCTGGAAAAGATTAGAACTAATATTAAAGCATTAATAAAATATCTCTTTACTTTTTAATAATAATAATTTAAATTAAAATCATATTATTTATATAAGCAGAGGAGATAAAAAATGAGAAGAAAAATTTCGCTCTTTTTACTTATTACTTTAATTATCAGTTCACTTATCTTGCTTTTTCCTTCACAGATATTGGGGCTTCCTCTACCCGAAGCCTGCAGTGTCAATTTATCGGTTAAAGCAGGGGACACAGAAACACCCAGTACTTTTAAAATAGTATTGACTGATCTTGACCCCAAAATTGTTTATGCATATATGTTTTTTTTATTTAAGTATAACGGTACATTCAAAGAGCTTTTTAGTGAAGCTGACCCGTTCAGCTTCTTAATATATGTGAAAGGTGGCGTAGCCCCGGCTGGTGAAAGTTACCGTAAAACATTTAATAAACAGCTGGGTAAGGGCCGTTATCTTGCATTGGTTTTTGCAGGGGATGAAGGTAAAGGCGAAGAGGATTTAGCATTTGATTATGCCAGATTCAGGGTTTCCGAGGCTGAAGAAGAGGTCGAACCAGAAAAGCAATCTGTCACCTACTCGAAAACCCCTCTGGGTTTTATAATGTACATGTACAGGCATATTTTATTAAGGGATGGTGAAGAGGAAAGTCTTAATGCATGGCTCGACGGGTTAAATAGCGGAGCCGTAACAGCTGCGGACCTTGTAAAGAGTTTCATATTTAGCGAGGAATGCGGGGCAAGATTTTTGGAATACAGCAATGAAGAGTTTATAACATTCCTATACAAAGTACTGCTCGGAAGGGAACCCGAAGAATCCGGCTTTAATGAATGGCTGGCTTTGATGAATGCTGGAATGACAAGAGAAGAAGTGGTTGATATATTCACCCGTTCCGAGGAATTTGCCAACCTCTGGAAATTATTCGGGGTTACGCCATATCCCGGATATACAGATACAGGGCAGTAAAAGCCTAAAAAAGAGGTGTTAAAAACTAAATATACTCTAATATACGGCAGTAGAAGGAATTTAACTTTAAGATATAGGCCCTTTTAACGCTTAATAAATCCTTTTCTTCCTTACTAATTGAGTAATAATACCAAGTGCCACAATTACAATACCTGCAATACTTGCAATTATTATTAAATTATCAGACACGCTGGCATCAGCCATCCTCTTTAAAAGAATCCCGACCAGAGCCCAGACAACAACCAGCGAGTAGAATATATCATTTCTGGAAAATAAGGTTAAAAGCGTTATGATAACTCCTACTGCGATTACTATGACGGTCCACAATTGCCCGCTTATGCCGAATCCACCCCAGTTAATATTGACTAGATATGCGGTCACATTTGCGATTGTTGCAATAGTGATCCATCCGAGGTAAGTGCTAAACGGGATGTTTACAAAGACTTTTTCGTAATTTTTTATTCCGGGCCTGCCTGTTTGCAGTCTTATATAAATAGTTATAAGGGTTAGAAGAAGCAGAACCATTATAATAAGGGACAGCCAGACGAACTCATAATGCCATGCAAGTATCCAGGCAATATTAAAGATGCATGAAATAAAAAATAATATACCTATCTTTTCAAAAATCCCTCTTTCACCCGTGCTTTTTCTTAAAGCAGCTACAAACTGGTATATGATAAACAATAACAGAAGTAAATAAATGACTCCCCATATGGAAAATGTTATACCGGCAGGAACGAATAAATTGGGGTATTTATCTGAAAGTTCCTGAGTAGTCCTGTTATTTATTGGCAACAGTACTGCCATGGCATTTACCGCAATCACCGCCAAAAGCCCGATAAGATTCAGCAGTGCGTAGAATACTTTTGAGCTTTTTCTTAACATGTTTTCCTCCTTGTATTAATAATGGATAAATTGAAATAAGGATAAAAAATAATACTTAATGTTACATACAGTATAATAAATCTTTTGGTATATGCTTTCTTCTACTATAAAAATATATGGTAAATTATAACACAAGCCTTATATAATTATAAAATATTATTAATACAATTTTGATGCGGCGATAAATAGGATGGCCGTTCTAACTGGTTTCTCCGGGGTAGTGAAATTCCGGGCCAATTAACATGAAAGGTCAGTCTATTGTTTTTAATAACCGTTTCCTTACACATGACTTTAAAAATAAAAGGGCTGGAATTAAAATTATAAATAAAATCAATATAGTAATACTTGGAATCATTCTGACTGTACCATCAAGAAATTGTCTTATAATTTCATTGTTGTAGAAAAATTTCCTGATTAATTCAGCAATTATGACAAAGACTATTCCAGAAGTTATCGGCAGTAGGAACATCCAGTAATTATGTGTTGAAGTCAGTTTTTTTGTAACAGGTAATATAATAAAAGAAATTATAAAAAAGAATGTCAGCATGAGTATATCGACCCCTGTTTCAAAAAGGCTTTGATTCATCTGCTCGAACCAGAGAAATATACTTGCCCCTAATGTTAAAAATAAGAAAAAGACTATTCCGTCAATTATGCTTAAAATAGGAAACCTGCCCGGTTTTGCATATGCCACCAGTATATTCCTAGAAAAATCTTCAGGACTGCCAACTGCATCATCTGCTTTTCTGCCTGATTTCTGGGCAGAAATAAGCATGTCAAGTACATCCTCTTTAATTTCTTTTTTTGCAGCATTTGAAAGCTGGGAATTCCTGACTGTATCTTTAATAATTTCATATTTTTGGAAATATTCAGTATTTAACATTTCTTCGAATTTACTTTTACGAACCTTACCAAAATATACTACAGGGACAGAGATAATGCTTAGCACCAGGAGAATTCCTATCAAAATTAAAGATCTGATGTTGACAGCACCATTGTCTAGTGTGTATTTCAAATTTAGAATTAAAGTCCCGATTACACACAATGCCAGAAAAATTGAGCTGAATAAAACTATTTTATTTCTTTTTGTCATTTATATCACTCTCCATTACCTTATTAACAATATTTTTAATCCTTTCCCATGTATCTTTGAATTCCTTCAAACTTTCTTTTCCGGTCCCGGTAAGGGAATAATATTTCCTTGCAGGACCATAGGGTGAGGGTCTTTTATCAACTTTTAGATACCCCTTATTCTGTAATCTTGCCAGTATCGGATAAACTGTTGCTTCATTAACATCAAAGCTTAAAATGTTTAATTTCTCCACAGCCTTATACCCATATATCTCTTCATTTTCTACAATTTTTAGGATGCAACCTTCCAGTATCCCTTTTACAATCTGGGTATCACTATTCATTGCCGTACCTCCTATGTGATACATAGTAGTTTATAACCGTATAATATAACAATCTACTATGTATTGTCAAGTAGTTGGATAAAAATATTTTAAATAAATTTTCCCAATTTTTAAAATTCCTATTTTTAAAGTGATAACTGTGATATGGAAATAATTTAAAATATGATATATTTTGGGGAAAAAGGTGGTACAAGGTATGAATTGTCCCAAATGTCAGGGAACTTTAGATGAAATAAAAGGTTCCCCGATCAGTCCTTATATAAATACATACATGTGCACCAAATGCGGTTGGAGTAAGTTAAAATGTGGGAGAACAGACTGTGATGGTTATCTGGAAATGGAGGAAATGGGATATCCCGATACGGTGAGATACAACTGCATAAAGTGCGGATGGACTGGTACAGGTCCAAGATTCATTTAGATAAGGTAAAGTAAAAACTTAAACGTCTATAAATCATCAGTGTTGAAAGTATCGCCATCTTCTATTGTGCCGGATTCAAACCCCTTATAAAACCATCTCTGTCTTTGTTCGGAAGTTCCGTGTGTAAAACTATCCGGTACAACATAACCCTGGGATTGTTTTTGTATCCTGTCATCACCTACGGCACTGGCTGCATTTAAGGCTTCTTCAATGTCTCCCTGTTCAAGCAGGTTCATCCTATTTATATAATGAGCCCATACGCCTGCAAAATAATCTGCCTGAAGCTCGAGGCGGACGGAATATTCATTAGCCTCTGTCTCGCTGACCCTTGACTGGATGGCTGTTACATCATCCATAATTCCAAGAATAGTCTGGATATGGTGTCCAACTTCATGGGCAATTACATAAGCCATTGCAAAATCCCCGGGTGCTCCAAAATCTTTCTGAAGCTCTTCGTAAAAGCTGAGGTCAATATATACTTTTTGATCACCGGGGCAATAAAATGGTCCGGTTGCAGAACTTGCCGTTCCGCATGCGGACTCGACGTAGCCAGTATATAAAACAAGTCCCGGATAAATATATTCCATACCTTCTTTAGCAAACAACTCTGTCCAGACATCTTCTGTTTCAGCAAATACTACAGATACAAATTGGGCAAGTTCTTCTTCCTCCTCCGTTGCCTGATAAGTTGATTCAGTTGTGGGGTTGGTGCTGTTAGGGATCTGCGGTAGGTCACCGCCACTGCAAAATTTAAGTACCAGTACCAGTATTATAATTATTACGAGGGCTCCTCCTCCCAGGCCTCCGCCAATTGCAGTTCCACTTAATTTGGTGCCTCTACGGTCTTCAACATTTGTACTTTGTCTTCTTCCTTGCCATTTCATGGTATATCTCCCTAATATACAATCTTTTTAATAACAACTTATAATAATTTTGCTAATAAGATTATATCAGAAAATGGTTTTAAAAAAATTACCGGGCATGAGATATAAAACAATTACAATTTTATTTTATTGGCTATTCGGGTATAATTTTATTTTATTATATTTTTAGGATTATTTATAAAAGATAAGGATTACAATGTCTCTAACGATAACAAATACGGAAATAGAAAACTGCCTTAGAGAGCTACTGGAAAAAGAAGGGTTTAAACCCGCTAAAAAAACTGGGCTTGGTAAACTCAGTTCCGATATCAAAGCTAAAAAGGATAAAGAAAACTGGTATATTGAAGTAATGGGATCTGAAGAAACAGGTGTGGAAAGAGTTGAAGATTTTTATAAGGCATTTTTCCGGGCAGTATCAAGACTTAACAATAAAGATTGCAGGCACTGCATAATAGCCATGCCTGAAAATGTAAGAAAGATTTTGCCCATAAGGGCAAAAGTATATAAAGTTGCCTGGAAAAGAATAGCAAAGGTTTTCCCGGAACTTGAGATCTGGCTCGTAGATACCGAAAATAAAAAATATCAGAGGACTTCCTGGATTTACTGGCTGGAAAATAAGAAATAATTATTTTATTCAATTATTTTATTCAATAAATAACAACCGTGGCTTTCTTATTGCTGGTTATAGCTGTATGCATGAAAAAAATGTAACCACATATTGGATAGGGCCAAAATTTAAAAAGCTCCATTTTTTATGGAGCTTTTTATAGCACATTCAGTATGGGCGTTTGCTTGGCCAGTGAATACTTAAAGAAATCTTTAATTAGTCACTCAATTTCATTTTCCGATTGTTCTTCTTGCGTAATATCTTTTAATTCTTGCTCTTTTACTTCTTTTGCTTCTTCTATTTTTTTAGTAACAAAGCCAGTTGCTGTATAGTTTGTTTGTAATACTTCAAACCCTAATTTTTTTGAAGCGAAGTCGCTTGCAGTATCCCTGATTTCTTTTGTTTTTTCAGCTATATTTATACCTGTAACGAGTTTTGAAAAAATGTTAATGATTATTCCATTATGCTTTGGAAAAACTTTTACCTGTGGGTCTAACAAACCCTGGATATTATTTAAGCTTTCCCTGATTTGTTCCGCCGAGGTTTTTAAAGTAACCATAGTTTTACCTGAAGAATCTGCAGCTATATTGACCATTTTTACTTTTCTTCTGTAAAATTCGAAGATGAATATAATCAAAGCAATAACAAGCACTAAAAAAATAAATGCTGCCAAAACATATTGGTTTAGATTAGCGGCATAATTTATAATCCTGTCAGCTATATCAGACCACTCGAACAGGTTGACAAAGATATTGACTATTGCCACTATTGAAAATACTATCAGGCATAACATTGCTATTATCATAACTATTCTATTGAATATATTCACTGCATCACTTTCCTTTCTATTTGACTAGTTAACAAAACCTACACTAAACTTTTTTAGTGATTTTATGTATTAAATTTTTTTATCTGAATTAGATTATTTCTAAGCCTTTGATTTAATCCTGAAAACTTTTGTACCGCATTTAGGGCACAGCCCTTTTATTGCTGATCTTCCATTTTTCATCGTTACTTCTTGCGGGTCCTTAATTTCTACCTTAGCTTTACATTTTACACAGTACGCACTCGTATTATTCGATTTTGCACACATCTTTGTTCTCCTTTTTATAGATTTATTAAATTATATTTCTTACAAATTTAACCTGCTATATCCAGCTTTCTATTATTGGTACTATTAGAGAATATTAATATTTATTAAGATTATATCAGAAATTGACTAT
>CAZLME010000056.1:0-9379 GCA_964560595.1 uncultured Actinomycetota bacterium | reverse complement strand
AAATAATTACTTCTCTGCATGAAAGAAATAAAAAGCTTCTTTCCGGATATAAAAACTTAAATGAATTGCTTGATGCTTCAATTTCTGAACTTACCGGGACCAGAGGTATAGGACTTGCAAAAGCAGCCCAGGTAATGGCAGCACTTGAACTAGGCAGGAGAGCAGTCTCAGAGAAAAACGGAAATACTATCAGTTACAGGTGCAGCGAGGAGATTGCAAATTATTATATCCCGCTTCTTAAGGATTTAAAGAAGGAGCAGTTCAGGGTATTGCTCCTGGATGTAAAAAATAAAGTGATAAAGGAAGTTTTAATCTCACAAGGGAGCCTGACAAGTTCCCTAGTACACCTAGCGACAATATTTTTCGCTGGACGGGTGGAAGCTATCGCTCACCTAGCATAGACCTTAAATTTAAAAAGAAAATCAAAGTTATTTAAATAAAAGCTCGGTAAGTGCCGGGCTTTTTACATTAGATAACGATTTATAAAGGAAATCCTATAATGGATAGGGGTAAATTAGAAGATAATAGGAAAAATAGAACTAAAAGTCCTGGACTGCCTTCCAGCAACTTCAATAGCTACTCAAACAAAAAAGAATATAATTCTATCCCACCAGATAGATTTTATACTGAAAAAGAAGAGGTAACATTAAGGTTTTACCAGACACCAAAAGTACTTTTTAAAACACTAAGTACAGAGGACTCTCTCTTGGCCAAAAGCTTATGTATTCAATATTAAAAGACAGGCTGGATTTTTCAGTAAAAAACAGATGGAAAGATAATAGTGGATTTATATATTTAGTATTTAGCGTTGAAGAATTATCTAAAATTTTAGACGCAGGAATAAGAACTGTTGTAAGGTATAAAAAAAGTCTTAATAAATATAAATTAATTTTTGAGAAAAAGATGGGACAAGGCAAACCTAATAGGATTTATATATTAAAACCAGAACTATCAAATAATCATAAGTGCCAAGATGGCACATTTCTAGGGATGCCAAAAATACACTTCTAGAAGTGGCAGAAGTATACCCTCGTGATACTGACGTTAATGAAACTAAATCTAGATAACGTTAACAATAACACAGTTTTAAACAAGAAGGGAAGATCCTCGGATAAAGAATCCCTCGCTAATTACATAGTTGAACAACTAAAAGATGATCACTCACTAGGATTTTTTAGAAGAGTTGTTGATACAATGCCAGAAAATCTAATATGCCAAGCCCTAAGTTAGGTTAAAGACACGTTTCTTATGGTAGACTAAAAAAGAACAAAGGGGCTCTATTTAATAAAATTATTCAGGAGAAAGCTGCAAAGAATAATATAGATTTAGGTATAAAAAAGGAAGTGAAAGAATGGGGTTGGAGTGCACCCCTATAGTTGGACATATTCTTAAGATAGTTTAGAACAAAATCTGTGCTTTTTGACTCTGGAGATTATAGTGGGAATAGACACCTTACTTCGTATTTTTCTAAAACCAGATCCTTTATATAGCTATAGTTATATCCCATTATGGGATTATCAGGGCTGTCAATTAAATCTTTTTCTTTTTTAAGCTCTACCAGTATATTGTCTTCAACTTCCTCCGCTATCTTTCTTGTGATTCTATCTCTTTTGTATTCTATGGAAAAATTCTCACTATCCTCCCTTTATTTTTTAACTAACTGGCAGAGCCTTCTTCTTTTTATTCCAATTATTTTTTCAATATAATGCCTTTCTATCTCCCTAGCCAGATAAAATCTTAGTAGATCTTTGACTTAAGAATCAGTAAGTCTTTTATAAAGTTAGACCATAATCTTTTAGCCTTTCTTTTTTTAGTTTCAGATATAGCCACGGGGGTATGTACTTTTAAACTTTAAATGACAAAAAAACAATTTTTCATTGACAAAACAGAAAGAAAAATTTAATATAGTGTACAAAAGTTCATAAATGAACAAAATTGCATCTTTTAATATAAAAATCTAAGGAGAAGAGAGGATATGGCTGAATCATTGAAAGAAAAAGTTGCTGTAATTTCAGGAGTCGCCTCAGGATTTGCCAAAGCCACTGCTGAACTATTTGCTCAAAAAGATCAATGCAGTCTGGTAATGTTTGATATTGATGAAGAAGGTCTTAAAAAAACCGCCGAAAACTGTAAAAAAGCAGGCTCCAAGGTGGTCTTTTTTAAAGGCGATGCAACCAAACTTGATACTTTTAAAGAGGCATTGGAAAAATGTCTGAAAAATTTTGGCAAAGTAGATTTTCTTATTAACTACGCAGGAGGCGCTGTTAAGGTTGCACCAATTGAAGAAATGGATGATGAGGTAAACAAAAAAATAATCGATTTAAATCTTAACAGTGTGATAATGAGCTGCAGGACTTTTGCTCCTCAATTTAAGAAACAGGGATACGGTAAAATCATCAATGTTTCAAGCGCATGCGATAGAAGATCCTGGCCAGGCTGGTCAGTATATTCTGCCGCAAAGGCTGCCGTAAATGCATTTACCAGGTGTCTGTATACTGAACTAAGACCTCACGGGGTCTGTGTCAGTCTTATAGTGCCAGGAGGTTCAAACACAGGTTTTCAAAAAGCTGCGGAGAATGTTGAAAAATTTGAGTGGGACGAAGAAATGGCAGTACGTCCAGAACATTTTGCTGATATGGTATATCAGAGTTGTGCCCTGACGAAGGGTGGATGTGTTACTGAAATGGTCGTTTATGGTTTGGCCCAGGATGTGAGCGGGTATTAGTTCTGATTGTTCTGATTTTTTTTATTGAAAAATTTTAAAATTCAAATGTTTTAAAAAATAATACTATTTTTGGAAAAATTGAAGAAGGAGGTGGTTATTTAGGATCAAGAATATTATAAGACAGAGGAGGTGTGTAAGGATTAAAATAAAAAAGGGTAGGATTTATATTGAGTAAAACTCAATACAAATCCTAAAAGTAATTCTAAATGATTGAGAGTTAAAAAGAAAGAAATTTGAAAGGAGTAATAAGCAATATGATTAATAAGTTAAAATTGAGTGTAATAGTTGTTTTATGTATTGCATTGGTCGTTGTAATGAGTTTGGCAAACTGTAAACCTAAGGTAGCTGAAGAAGAACCTCTGAAGATCGCATACTTCGTTTCAACATTAGGTAATGTATTCCATCAGGGACGATTTGCAGCAGCTAAGGCATATGCTATGGAAAAATACGGTGCTGAAGTATTCGCATTTGATGGCAAAGCTGATTCCAATGTTATGACCCAAAACATAGACCAGATAGTAGCACAGGGTATGGATATGGCCACACTTCAGATATGGGACCCGGAAGCAGGTAAACCTGGTATACTGGATGCTATAGACAAGGGCGTTGCCATTAACATGTTCTTTAGCCCCTTAGTAGTTGGTGGGGTTGACGTAGGTATACCGACAGTGCGTAGTGATGAACCTGGTACATCCTTTGAGATGGGCAAGCAAATGGCCGAGCAGTGGATGGCAGCTAACCCTGATACACCTATTGTTATGGTAGAGCTTGGCTGGCCGGATCATGTTGAAGTGAAATCTGGTCGTACTGACCCATTTGTGGAGGGTGTACTGAGTGTAGATCCTACTGCAACCGATCTAGGGTGCCAGGATGCCAGCAAAGGTCCTGATGCTGCAAAGCAGATAATAGTTGACCTTGTAACAACGCATCCTGAAGTTAACCTTATATACTCTGAAGCATCCGACCTTACCGTCGGAACCATGGCAGGCCTCATACAGGCAGGAAGAGGTACAATGGACAATGGTGTGCCTACTACAGAAATAGTATGCAGTGTGGACTTTGACGAAGTCGAGTTTAAAGAGTTATATGATCCTAACAGCTCACTTAAGCTTTCGATGGGACTTCCTCCGGTAGACACTGGAAATGCCATAATAGATGCTCTGTTTGATACCTACAACGGAGATATAGAGCAAATTAGTACACCTTCGGAGGTAATCTGGGCAAAAGCTTACACTATTTCCTACTGGACAATGGAAGAAGCTGATGCAGCTAATTGGCTTAATGAACAGTTTGGTACCAGCATAGAAGTTGGCGTTGCCGAAGAAGAAGCCGCAACACCGGAAGGTCTGAAGATCGCATACTTCGTTTCAACATTAGGTAATGTATTCCATCAGGGACGATTTGCAGCAGCTAAGGCATATGCTATGGAAAAATACGGTGCTGAAGTATTCGCATTTGATGGCAAAGCTGATTCCAATGTTATGACCCAAAACATAGACCAGATAGTAGCACAGGGTATGGATATGGCCACACTTCAGATATGGGACCCGGAAGCAGGTAAACCTGGTATACTGGATGCTATAGACAAGGGCGTTGCCATTAACATGTTCTTTAGCCCCTTAGTAGTTGGTGGGGTTGACGTAGGTATACCGACAGTGCGTAGTGATGAACCTGGTACATCCTTTGAGATGGGCAAGCAAATGGCCGAGCAGTGGATGGCAGCTAACCCTGATACACCTATTGTTATGGTAGAGCTTGGCTGGCCGGATCATGTTGAAGTGAAATCTGGTCGTACTGACCCATTTGTGGAGGGTGTACTGAGTGTAGATCCTACTGCAACCGATCTAGGGTGCCAGGATGCCAGCAAAGGTCCTGATGCTGCAAAGCAGATAATAGTTGACCTTGTAACAACGCATCCTGAAGTTAACCTTATATACTCTGAAGCATCCGACCTTACCGTCGGAACCATGGCAGGCCTCATACAGGCAGGAAGAGGTACAATGGACAATGGTGTGCCTACTACAGAAATAGTATGCAGTGTGGACTTTGACGAAGTCGAGTTTAAAGAGTTATATGATCCTAACAGCTCACTTAAGCTTTCGATGGGACTTCCTCCGGTAGACACTGGAAATGCCATAATAGATGCTCTGTTTGATACCTACAACGGAGATATAGAGCAAATTAGTACACCTTCGGAGGTAATCTGGGCAAAAGCTTACACTATTTCCTACTGGACAATGGAAGAAGCTGATGCAGCTAATTGGCTTAATGAACAGTTTGGTACCAGCATACAGTAAAGGAGCTAAAACGGCAAATAACAATACTTACAAGTTGTGATAAAATAGTAAAGGGAGGAAGCTTTATAATAAGTTTCCTCCCTTGTATAAACCTCAATAAGCTATGAATGGAGTACTTTACTATGAATGATGACTATGTATTAGAAATTAAAAATCTTGTAAAGGACTTTCCGGGAGTTAGAGCTGTCAATGACCTAAGCTTTGGTATAAAAAGAAATACGGTACATTGCCTGGTCGGGGAAAATGGAGCTGGAAAATCTACATTAATAAAAATTATTACAGGTGCATTTGCAAGGACAAGTGGTACAATTCTTCTAAATGGAAAAGATTATATAGCTAATAACATTAGGGACGCCAAACTAAAAGGCATAAGCACAGTATTTCAGGAATTGAACATTGTTGACCAGCTAAACGTAGAAGAAAATCTCACTCTTGGTTCTGAAGATACTTTCATGGGTTTCTTAATAAGGACTGATAAAATAAAAAAAATGGTTGGCGTACTCAACAGTCTGGAACCATCCATAAATCCAAGACATATTGTTTCCAGATTGAGCGTTGCACAAAAACAGATAGTAGAGATAGCAAAAGCAGTTGCTATGGAATCAGAAATCATTATTATGGACGAACCAACCGCCGCTATATCCGAATGCGAGGTAGAGCGGCTTTTTAATATAATCAGGAGTCTTCGTGATAAAAAAGTCACGGTCATATACATATCCCACAGGCTGGACGAAATATTTGAAATAGGCGATTATGTAACGGTAATGAGAGACGGAAAACATATAGGAACAGAACTAGTTTCAGAAATCAAAAACCGCTCTGAGCTTATAAAAATGATGATAGGTAAGACCGTGTTTGAGTCATATATCCTAAAGAAGTCGCAGGACGAGAAGATACTGCTTGAAGTAAAGAACCTTAATAACGACAAGCTTAATGATATATCATTTGAAGTAAAGTATGGTGAGATAGTAGGGTTCTACGGTCTTTTGGGGGCAGGGAAAACAGAACTCGCGCGTGCAATATATGGCTTGGATACATACAAAGGTGAAATAATTTATAATGGGAAAAAGCTTCACAATTCTCCCGATAAAGCCATTGAAGCTGGGATAGCGCTGGTTCCCGAGGAGCGAAGAACACAGGGCCTTTTTACTATATTAACAATAAGGAATAACATCCCTGTTATGAATATGAGAAAAATATCCAAGTTCGGTTTTATAAATACAAACAAAGAAATAGAAGCCTCGGTAGAGTATATAGATAAACTCAGGATAGCAACTGATACAATAGAAAAACAGGCATCGAAGCTTTCTGGCGGCAACCAGCAGAAGGTGGTTTTCTCCAAATGCCTGTTTGCTGATTCTGATTTGCTTATACTTGATGAACCAGCACGAGGCATAGATGTGGGGTCAAAAAGCGAGATCTATAATATAATCCGCCAGCTCTCCAAAGAAGGAAAATCAATAATGATATTTTCATCTGAATTGCACGAGATTCTAAATGTATGCGACAGGATATTCCTTATGTTTGATGGTAGGATTAAGGTCGAGAAAAAAAATGGTCCTGGTATAGACAGGGAAGAGATTATTCATATAGTGACAGGGGGTAAAGAGGTATGCGAACCAGTATAGGTGGAAGCGGTGGAATAAATAAAATTTCAACAAGGGGAAAGATGAGTAATGAATCGTTTATTACCCTGTCAATGTTTATCGTATTAATTGTACTGATTGGCCTTGCCTCAATATTCGTGCATAATTTTTATCTGCTACAGAATATTATAAACCTCGTTACAAATTTCTGGTACGTTATCGTATTGGGTATAGGTGCTACTTTCCTGCTAATATCAGGAAACTTTGAATTATCAGTGGGTGGAGTAGTTGCTATGACAGGTGTGCTATCTGTTTATTTTTGCCAGGCTGCGAATGTATCTCAATCTGAGCTTGCCAATGGCCTGGGGCTTCCCTATGGCGTAGCGGTTGCACTTGCTCTGCTTGCAGCTCTGGCTATTGGTGCGATTAATGCATTTTTTGTAGCCAGGCTGAAAGTGGCGTCCATCGTAGTAACACTTGGCACGATGTCTATTGCGCGCGGGATAGCCCAGATAGTAACACAAGGTGCCCAGCGTAATACAAGCCTGCCCGATGTGTTTGGTGTTGTTGGAAACACATTTGTCATTGGCTCAGTTAAGCCCGCAATATTCATCATGATTTTTTTTGTTATCGTCGCAGTGGTAGTCGAAAAGAGGACCGTATTTGGCAGGCGTACATATCTTATAGGTGCTAATGTTCAGGCCGCGAAGCTGTCAGGAGTGAAAGTAGCGAAGCATATCACAATCCTTTATCTCGTAAGCTCATTTCTGGCAGGTGTCGTAGGCATACTCCTGGCATCAGAATACATATCTGGAACATCAAGCCGGGTTATGGGAGCAGAATTCGATGCTCTGGTCGTAACCCTACTCGGCGGTACAGCCATAGCAGGAGGGTTTGGCTCGGTCATTGGTACAACCATAGGTGCACTGATACTTGCCGTTATAGCTTCTTCGTCAACCGGGCTTTTGCTTAGGCCCGAATGGCAATTCATCCTTAAAAGCGTAATTGTGTTTATTGCAATAATAGCTCAGCGTTTTGCGCTGGGTAGAAGGAAACTATAGTGGCATGAAACGGTACTTCAATGTAAAAAAACATAAGTCCAGGCTACAGCCTGCAATTAGTGTATATAAAAAAAGGTAGGTAATTGTGAAAGTACAAAAAGATAAATTGGAACAATTGAAAGAGCCGACAACAAGATCGTGGAAGCCTGTCGTTAAAGGCTCATATGTCTTTGTCTTGCTGATTATTACCATAGCTATACTAAGCGTTGTAAAACTGGGTGAGGTGGAAATGTTCGCAAGAGGACATTTTCTGAATTGGGATGGCAGCATTGTAAACCTTCTTAGGTCAGCGGCTCCTATATTGACTCTTGTTGGCGGATTTACGCTGATTATAATATCTGGCCATATTGACCTTTCAGTGGGCAGTGCTCTAAGTTTATGTGGAGTAATCTATAGCCTGATGATAATCAATGGTTTTGGATTTACTACTTCACTGATAGTCACAATGTTACTTGGAATCGGACTCGGCTTTATTAACGGGCTTCTGATCGCGAAACTCCGCATCACACCCGTTATCGCAACTCTTGTAACTCTGAGCCTGTATAAAGGCATAGCCAGACTTATTGTCCCTCCAGGTGTATCCGCCATAAAAGGCTCTGAAATTCGTACCATGCCAGCCTGGATAAACGACTATGGAAGAGAAGGCGTACTGGCTGGTCTGCCGATAGCCTTTTTTGTGGCGATAGCGGTAATCATTGTACTGGTCATAGTGCAGAGGAGGACCATTCTTGGTAAGTATACTACCGCCATTGGTGGAAACATGCAGGCTGCTGAATTATCCGGTATTAATGTGGTAAGGATAGTATGGCTTTTATATATAATAGTTGGTCTTCTTGCAGCGCTTGCAGGAATGGCTAGAGCAAGTTATATGTCTCTGGGAGATCCTCTAACCGGTGACGGTATGGAGCTTGACTGTCTTATAGCAACACTTCTGGGAGGAACGGATATCTGGGGAGGAGAAGGCTCTGTAATAAAGGCTGTTGCAGGAGCGATGATAATAATGTGTATTAATACAGGTTTGATGACAGTAATGCCACCGTACTGGCAAGTATTTATCAAGGGAGCTGTACTTGTTTTCGCTGTTGCGCTTAGTCGCTTTTTGGTTAGGGAAAAGTCTATATAAGAGTCAACCGGACAGGAAAATGTTAAAATATATAGCTGCTTGTTACTTTTTAATAATTGAAAGGGAAGTATATAAAAATAGTTCTTAATAAGGATAAAGTAAAAGATAGTGGGAAAAAATAAATACATGTTATGCATAGATAATGGTCTAAGTGTCGGCAAGGCAGCCCTTGTCGATCCTGAAGGCAATATAGCAGGTGTTTCATCTTTTAAAAACGAATTAATCAATGATGGTCGTTTTAGTGAAGTTGACATGGAATCGTTTTATAACAAAACTGCTGACGCTGTTAGAAATTTGATTCTAGAAACAGGCATTAACCCTGCTGATATCATTGCTGTAGGAAACAGCGGCCACGGAAGCGGGATCTATCTAGTAGACGAATCAGGAAATCCTTTAAGAAATGCTATAACTTCTATGGATGCCAGAGGAGAAGACCTGATAAGTAAATGGGAGACGGAAGGCATAGACAACTATTCCAAGACTTATACGAATATGTGGAACGGTCAAGCCATTCCGCTTCTTTACTGGTTAAAAGAAAAAGAAAGAAAAAAATATGACAGGATAGGTAAAATACTTTTTTGCAAAGA